>CAZZPI010000132.1:0-6812 GCA_964655865.1 uncultured Nitrospiraceae bacterium | reverse complement strand
CGGGACCCTCGCTCAACAAGATCTGATATTTGACGGAGGGACTGTCGTACGAGGCGGGAGACCAGAGAACCGTGAGACTGCCGCCGCCGTCGTTCGGCGTGTCGAACACCTGAAGTCCTTGGGGCGGTGCGAGCGTCGTTTGAGCCAACACGGAAGTGGATACCCAGCTCAGCACACACACAACCACCAGAACGCTTACTAACACCGAGCGACCGCGTCCACGCTTCACGGCCTTCAGGCTCCCTCTATCAGTTCGATATTAGCGCGTGGAATTACCGTGCGGCTGCCGTCGGCGAAGCGGACCTCCAGCACACGCACGTCGCTTTCGGTTGGAATCTTCTGTAGATCGGACGGGAGTGCCGAGACCTCGCCGATCTTGCCGAACAATGGGTCCCTGATAATACGGACCTGATCGCCGATGCGGATGCCTTCGCGCTGCGGCTGGATGTCGTCAGCCGTCGAAGACGCGAGACCGGTTCTCGGAATGATAATCTCCGGGCGAATGACGCCGGCGCGGATCTGCGTCGCGCCCGAGATCGAGGCTTGTTGCCCCGCGTGCGTGGAGAGGAGGGCAAATGTTTTGCTCGCCATCGGAATCGTCCCGAAGCCTTCGGTGAGGATCAGCGTAAAGCCAACCTGCTCGGAGCCGGTGATGGCCACGCCGAGGTCGTATCCCAGCAAAGCCCGCAGGTCCTTGTCGTGGATGCCGCCGACGACCAGGCCGGCCACGCCAACTTCTTTGGCTCTCGCCATGGTGTCGGCGGAGAGAAACGCACCGGCGACGACGACCTTCCCTTTCATGGCTGAGATCACCTTATCTGCGGTCAGACTTTGTTCGGGCGACGCGACGCCGACGGCCAGGTCGCCGCGCGTCTCGCCGCCGATTCCGAAAATGCCTTGCACCAGGGTGCAGCTTGTTTCGATGGTGACGCCCTGTTGCGGGTGGATCTCGACGACGGTTCCATCGATGTAGGCCGAGAGATCGAGAACATTCGGCGGCTCCCTCAGCAACACTTGGCCAGTGACAGGGGAGATGGATTCGACCACGCCTGTAATCGGAGACTTGATTTCCGTCTTGAACCACTTGATGAACGGGTGATTCTCGGCGATCACTTCATCTTTCTGAACCGCGTCCCCTTCCTTTTTGGTCAGGTACTCCTTCAACTCATCCGGGGCGATGCTGAGTTGATTGGCCAGGTTCAAAGGATAGACTTTCCCCGGCAACTCGGCCCGAGCGACCGTGGTCGTCGCTTTCACCTGCTCTCTGCGCTTCACCAACACTGTCCCTTGGAGCGGCAGCAGGCGCTTCCGCCGGATGACAATCCGTTCCGTAACAGTGAGACCTGGAGTGTAGGAGTGGGGCATAAGCCTTCAGGTATAAGTTCTGAGTGCTGAGTTCTGAGTACTGAGTTCTGAGTTACGTATATATGAGTTCTGCGTGGATGCATTACGGTTCTGGATAAGATAGATCAACTCAGAACTCAGTACTCAGAACTCAGCACTCGCAGTCGGGTAAAGCCCGACTCCGTTGAACCATCGCTTCAGCGCGGCGACCCGCGCGCCGTGTTCCCGCGGCAGTTGCAACGGACGTCCTCGTCCATCGAGTAAGAGCCCAACCACACCACCGTGAACATCGCGCGTCACGGCTACGCCCGTTCCCGCGCCAAGGTTTACCTGTTTGGCTGGCTGCATGGACACCTTCGCTTTCTTGTTCAGATCGAGCGGGAATAGGCGCATCTCGCCGAATTTGAGCTGGCTCTTTTCAACCCGGCCGTCCGGGAACGTGATTTCATACTCGGCGCAACGCTCTCCGTCCTTCCCCTGCCCGATCGGAGCCACGCAGGTGCCGAGGTAGATCATGCAATCGCGGACGAACACGTCTGTCGCGGCTTTCTCGTCGATGGTCGAGAGCAACCCCAGGTGCGGCATCATGAAGATGCTGTCCACCGAAAGCATAGTGAAGCCCAGCGGCTCGTACGCATCGACCATCATCAACATGGACTGCACGCGTCGAGGCGCGTGGGAGAGGATGCCGCCGCTTCCGACGATCAAGTCCAATTTCAGCATGTCGATCAGCGACTGGCCCGACTGCTGCTGCTCGAACACGTCGGAAATCGTTCGTTCTTGCTGCACGCCTTTCAAGCCGGTCGCGAGGGACCTGTGGTGAATCAGCGCCAAGCGGAGCGCTTCGCGCGCGATGGCATGTTCGATCTGGAGCTCGTCCAACGTCTGTGGAATCGTCGTCGGCCGCACCATCTTGTTCTTGATGCGGTTGCGCAGCGTCTGCTCGTCGATCGTGAACGGCACCCACCGCATGATGTTGGCCAGTCCCGCCTCCGCCAGCACGTTCGAGATGCTGTACGACAGGCCCAAGTTTGCGCTCACCGTCCGATTGAAGATCCCGTTGAAGACGGAAAACACGTCCGTCGTCGCACCGCCGATGTCCACCCCGATGAGATTCAACCTTTCGCGTTTGGCGATGGTCTCCATGATCAGCCCGACGGCGGCCGGCGTGGGCATGATCGGCGCTCCGGCCATCTCGATGAGCTTCTTGTAGCCGGGCGCCTGCGCCATGACGTGCTCGAGGAACAAATCGTGGATCTTGTTTCTCGCGGGGGCGAGGTTCTCGCGCTCGAGCACCGGACGGATATTCTCCGTGACTTCCAAAGCCGTCTTCTTGCCGAGGATCTTCTTCACCTGATCGACCGCGTTCTTGTTGCCGGCATAGACGAGCGGGAGGGTGTAGGTGGTCCCGAACCGCGGGCGCGGCTCCGCCGCCGCGACGTAATCGGCCATTTCGACCACGTGCGTGACCGCACCGCCGTCGGTGCCGCCGGACATGAGGATCATATCGGGTCGCAAGGAACGGATGCGTTCGATCTTTTCGTGTGGGAGCCGCCCGTCGTTGGAGGCCAAGACGTCGATGACGATCGCGCCCGCCCCCAAGGCGCAACGTTGCGCGCTTTCGCCCGTCATGTTTTGGACCACGCCGGTCACCATCATCTGTAGCCCGCCGCCCGCGCTGCTGGTGGAGATGTAGATGTCGGCGCCCGTCTTGGGGTCGCCCTGCGCGGCGCGGTTGGGCGTGATGATCGTGTCGCCGTCGAGAATCTTGCGGCCGGATAGTTCCTCGATTTCCGCGATGGCGTTCAACACCCCTCGGGTCACGTCTTCGAACGGCGCTTCGACCGTGGTCGGGGCTTCGCCGCGATAGGTCTGGCGATATTCGTCGCCGACCTTCTCGATGAGAATGGCCTTGGTCGTCGTGCTGCCGCAATCCGTGGCGACAATGACGTTCAAGGGCCGGTCGATCTTGGATTTCGCTGGGGCCAGACCGGGACGGGTCATCGAGCGGGCGTTCCTTGGGGAGCGGCTTTCGCCTCGATGAGGGCGGTCAGTCGGGGGACTGTGTCGCGCCGTTCGAGCAGATGGGCCACTTGCTCGACTTCTTTTGCGCTGAAGGCAAAGTCGAGGATCGGTGTCAGGAAGTGCAAGGCCTGACTACCGAGGAAACTCATCGGTCCGATGGATTCCAGGAATACCGCGGCGGGGACCGCCATGCCACGTTTCACGACCGTATCGGCCACTCGTTCCAGGAGAGCCAAATCCTCGATCGTGAACTCATCATGCTCCTGGCGCACGGCAAACGCGTGCTTGAAGCCCTCGCGAAAATTCCCCAGCGTCTGAGAGTGAGAGATGGATTTCTTGGACAAGGGAGCCAGAATCGAGTGGAAGAACGATCGTCTCGCTGACGAAGATCATTATATGAAGCGGGTGCAGGAGAGTCAATTAACGAAGGGGGAACAGACGGCCTTGACGATCCCCCTGTGCTCGCCCACCCCGCACATTAGATTATTCAGATTGCACTGGCGGTGTACGATGTGCTCGGTGCAGGCGCGCAGTGGGGGGATCATCAAGGCCATCTGTTAAGAGTGGAGGGCGATTAGAAAATTCTCGTTCAACGGCCCTCGATCGGAACACGCAGGTGGAGATTAATCGGACCGCTGCATAGTCGTCGACCGAAATCGAGCTCAGTTGAGGCTCGGTTGCGCCGGCAGGCCGAGCTCCCAGAGCTTCCGCTTCGTGAACGTCTCTTCACGTAACGACTCCCCGAGGGCTTCCATGGACCTGGTAAGATTGACGTGAAGCTGCACTTCTTTTTTCTTGCGCTCTTCTTCCGGCAGCTCCTTCAGGCGCTTCCACAGGTAGATTGAAACGTCCATGGACTCCCACGCCGTTTCGGCGCGTTTGGTTTCGACCGCCCAGGCTTCGACGCGCACGGGACGGAACGCGATGCCGAACAGGTACCCGCCGCCGAACCAGACCGGCGTGCTGGTGAGTAGCTCGAAGCCGATGTTCCCGAAGATCGCCGCGGGATTCCAGGAAGTCGCCGCGCCGATGACGAGCGACTCCCACGTCATATCGCCGAGCATCCCGGCGGCCAGCCACTGCCACCGGACTTTGCCGTAGTCCTGGACGATGCCGCCGACGGCCAGGTCGGCATGGAGCTGCGAGCGAAGCTGCTCTAGTTGCGATGCCGTCGGCTTGAGGCCCGGTTGCAGATCCAACCCGGCGGCGACGCGATCGACATCCTCGATCGGAATCGTCACGAACTGCCCTCCCTTGGCCAGATCCTCGTGCAACAGCCGTCTCGCCTCCCTTCTGATCTCTCGAACGGCTTGTGCGATGGCCTCAGGATCCTTGTCCAAGGGCGAGTCTCCATTGAGGCTCTTGACAGAGGAGAGACTGTTGATCTCCACCCCGAAGCCGAACTCGAGCACAGCCACTGCCGGCCTCTGCTCCTGGGCGACGGCCGGCGGTGAGTCGCGCTGGATGAGCTGGCAGCCCTCCAGGAGGAACACGAAGCCGACGAGGGCAAGGCATCCGTGGGAACCCTTTGCGCTCATACCAATAAGCTAACACGCTTACGAGGCAACGCAAGCATGAGAGCGCTATGAACTAATTTATTTAGATCTGGGCTGCGGCGTGGTAGGAACTGCGCACGAGTGGCCCCGATTCGACGTGGCGAAAGCCGAGCGCCAAGCCTTCGGCTTTGAGCGCCGCGAACTCGTCGGGGTGATAGAAGCGCGCGACCGGAAGGTGGTGTTTGGTCGGTTGCAGATATTGGCCGATGGTTATGATATCGCAGCCGACGTCTCGTAGGTCTCGCATGACCTCGCGGGCCTCGTCGATCGTTTCGCCCATGCCGACGATGAGACCTGACTTGGTCGTCATGTCCATCCGCTTGGCGCGCGCCAGCAGTTCGATCGACCGGCGATATTTGCCTTGCGGCCGGATGGCCGGAAACAAACGAAGCACGGTCTCGATGTTATGGTTCAGGATGTCGGGCCGTTCCGCGCAGACCGAGGCGAGGGCCTTCTCCTCCCCCTCAAAGTCAGGGATCAGCACTTCGACGGTGCACCGGGGCATCGCGTGGCTGGTTTCCGCGAAGATCGTCGCGCCCCCGTCTTCCATCTCATCGCGGTTCACGGACGTGATGACCGCGTGCCGCAGCCCGAGGGCCTGGACCGCCTCCGCCACTCGGCGGGGCTCCTCTGGATCGACCGGCAGAGGCCGTCCGGTCGCGACGGAACAGTAATGGCACCGCCGCGTGCAGATGTCGCCCAAGATCAGAAACGTCGCTGTTCGGGCGTTCCAACATTCCCACACGTTGGGGCATCGGGCCTCCTCGCAAATGGTATGGAGGTTGAGCCGGTCCATGATGTGGCGGATGTCGCGGTAGTCCGGCCCCGTCTGAACACGAACTTTGAACCAGGGGGGTAGGCGCTTGGCGGGCTCAGTCACATCTGCGGTGCGGCGAAGTTGCGCGACGGGGATGAGCGACATGGGCGTACCCTAGCTTGCGAACATCTGTCGGAGGCGTGCCAAGAGGCCCGCCGCCTGAGGAGCCGGATCGGGATAGTCTCGCCACGACTGTTGCGATCCCAAATACATGCCGTTCTGGAAGCTGAGCTGCGAACGCAACTGTCGAAACCCCTCGCCATGAAGACAGCGGGCCAATTCTTCGATGGCTTCGCTCGAAGATGGGCAAGGGGCGGTGGCCAGGCGCAGGGCTTCGTATCGTAGGTGGGCGCAAAAGCCGGCCGCGCGCGCTTCGATCTCGACCGTGCGGTTGAACCCCCGTTCGCGAGGATCGAGCCCGGCCAACTGATATTTTTCCAGGCACTCCATAACGGTGGCAACGCCGTGGACTATCTGCCTTCACGCAGCGCGGAAGACGGCCAGCAAGTCGCTTAGGGCGATGGTCTTGTTCTTGAGTATAGCTCGCTCTGCCTTGACCATATCTGTTCCTGTCGACTGCGTGCCTCCTGCCTTCAAGCAGCTTGCCCCGACGGCAAGCACGCGATCGCACTCTTCGGCCACCTTTCGCTTGACCACTGGATTGACCCTTAGGACGTCCATCGCTTTCGCTCGGGTGTCGGAGAGATGGGATTGAAGATCGGCCTCCGGGAAGGTGTTCCGAACAGCTTCATCCAGACAGCGGTCCAGGTACTGAGACAGAAACACATAGAGGCGCACCATCGTTTCCGTTATCTGGATATGGTCCGGCGCGGCGGAGGATGCAGACATGACTGTGCTCCTTTCCTCGAAGAAGCGGCTAAACCAGAACTTTCACGTCGGACCCATCGACCTGCACTTGGTAGGTCTTCACGCAAGCCGAGGGGTTGTTCTCGCACACCCCGGTCTTCACGTTATATTCCCATCCATGCCACGGACAGGTTACGATCTCTCCAGAAAGCTCTCCCTCGCCCAGCGGTCCACCTCGATGGAGACACGTGTTGTCGATGGCG
>CAZZPI010000131.1:0-6832 GCA_964655865.1 uncultured Nitrospiraceae bacterium | reverse complement strand
TCGATCGGAAGTGATGGGTTGTCCATGTGGTTGTCCAGAAGCCATAGGCCTACTAAATTTTGAGTGCTTTCGCTGCGTTACGCAGCCGCTCCAAGCCCTGAAAAGGCTGGTGTCGCAGTTCGATTCTGTCCCTCGGCACCATCCCGTCAGCACAGACGGCTCGTCATCCGTGATTCTCGATGTGTCCTGGTTTGAACGGTTCCCGTCAGTTGCGAGAGGATTAAGAAAGTAGAGGGCGCTCCTGTCCTCCGAAGGTCCACCTATTCTCCGTTCCTCGATCGGCGAGTGCGCCGAACATTCTTACTTAGATTTCGCGTGGTAGCCCGCTGAAGTGATACACGGCGATGGCCACTGACGCCGCCACGTTGAGTGATTCAACCGCCCGACTGATAGGGATATGGAACCGTAGGGCTGCCTGTCCACGAACTTGCTCCGACAAGCCGCTGCTTTCACTGCCGAACGCCAGCACGGCCCGTTTGGGCCTCGCCAAGATCCCTGCAAGCGGAACGGTGTGGCCGGGTCTAGCCTCCGCACACAGGAGTTCGCAGCTCCGTGCTATAAGCTTCGTCGCGTCTTTGGCAACGAACACCGGGAGACGAAACAGCGCGCCGGCAGCGGCACGCACGACTTTCGGGTTAAAGACATCGGCCGAGTCCGGCGTCAACCATAAGGCCGCCACGTTGAAGGCCGCGGCGATCCGGACGATCGCACCCACATTGGCCGGGTCTTGCAAACGATCTCCGAAGATGCCCAAGAGAGAGTCTTGGGCGAGAATCCCTGACTCATCCCATCGGGGTTTCCGGACGACTCCAAGGATGCCTTGATAGGTCTCGACCGAGGACAGGCGAGCAAACTCCGTTTCCCGGCAGACATAAGTGCGGATGGCAAGGCTAGACACCGCATTTGCGATTTCGGCCGGCATCCCTTCCATGAAACGGGGGGTTACGATGATCATGCCAAGGAGCGGGGACTTGGCCTCGAGCAGTTCGGCGATTGGCTTTACTCCCTCGACGAGGAACTGACCCTCGACATCTCGGGTTTCTTTGGATCGACTGAGGTCGCGGACTCGGGCGACGCCGCTTCGCGATAAGGAGGGGATCTTGCTCACGGGAAAAAAGAGGGGGGAACGTTCTCGCAGTCGCTTCGACGCCGGGAACGTTCCCCCTCAGAGCTGATAAAAAGAAGAAACCTATTTTCGCCGCTTGTTCGAAGCTGCTTCCGCCGCGCGAATCCGTTGCGCCCGCGCTTTGGCTCGCCTGAGCGCCGTCAGCTTACCTCTCGTTCGCTCGCACTCGAGCCGCAACTGTTCCAACTGGTCCCGGAGATAGGCCTTTTCCTGCTGGTAGAGATTGGCACATTCCGCGCGAGAATATGTGGTCCAGTCTCCATAGTTCTTCGCTCGCTTGATCCGCTGATCCAGCGATTCCCGCAACTGTTTCGCCCGCATGGACATCAGAGATTTCAGAGCATCCTGGCGACGCTGCACTTCTTCCTCTTCCGCGAGGATTCCTCGAATATCCGTTCCAAGCATAACGCACCCTCCTGAACTAGAAGAAATCCGGACCGTGTATTTTACCTGATCATGAATCTCCCTTCCAGATGGAACTAAGCTGACATAAGTCTTTGATTATCCTTGTCAATATCGGCGAGGCGCCTCGCGACAACCTTGCGCTTACAGTATGCTGTCAAGTAACATCACGGGATGGCGATCGGGCCAAATATAGAGGCATGGAGACTAGCTCGTGGGAAATCACTGCAGTCTGTTGCCGCTCAATTGGACCTCTCGGATGACGTCCTCGCGAGGATCGAATCCGGCGAAGACGATCCGCCGGCTTCGTTGATCGAGACGATCGCGCATGTTCTGGGCATCCCACCGTCATGCTTGTTCGGACACCCAAAAGAATTCGCGCTCCTATTTCAGGAGGATGATGAAGGAGGTGGAAAACAGTTTTCCGGAGAGCTAGATCCGGTCGTCGAACGGATGCTTCAGGCGAGCAGGAACGATCGCACTCTCTTCACTCTTCTTACGGCGCTGCTGCACAACGGGGATGAGAAGCTCATCCGCGCGGCAGAGATCAGTCTTCGCAGCCTGGTCAAACAATCACGTCAGGGAATCGTTCCTTGGCAATCCCGTCCGCCCGGGCACTTTGAGCCACCGAGCGACTGAGAGAGGCACGTGTCGTCGGGCAAATGAGTTATAAGATCGTCGGTGCGAGATCTTCGACGTCTGTCACACCTCGCTTCTGACCTCACGAACCTTTCCCGCCTCGTGCGTCGCTGTGCGGTACAGAAACCACCCCACAAGACTCACGAGGACGAGGCCGGGCCACGACCCCAAAGGAGGCGCATCGTAGAGAGCCAGGGGGTCTCCTCCAAGACTTGGCCACACCGCACTCAGCGCAAGCGGGATTGCGAGAAGAATACCCATCAACGATTCACCCGTGACCAAACCGGCGGCGAAGAGTAGCCCTCGCCGGCTCTCTTGGGCGCCCCCGTCGGTTCTCGCTCGCCGAGTCACCCAATGAGCGATCAGTCCGCCTCCGAGGATCGTCGCAGACAGCTTCAACGGGAGGTACATTCCGAGCGCCAAGGCCAGGACGGGAACACGGAACGCTGCACCACGCCTGAGCAGACGCCGGTCGAAAAGAATGACGGCGATGGCAAGCGCCGCCCCTAGTATGACCCATGGCCAAGGGACCCCGCCCCCGAACATACCCTGAGCGACACTCGCCATGAGCGTTGCCTGCGGCGCGGCCAGCGCATGCCGGTGGGCGGCTGTTGCCGGCCCGATGCCGTATTTCGCCTCCAGCAAAGACAGCACCGGCGCCAGCACGACCGCTCCGGTTCCGACACCCACGACTTGCATGACCTGTTGCTTCCACGGCGTGGCGCCAACCAGATGTCCCGTCTTCAGGTCCTGAAGATTGTCACCACCCATGGCTGCCGCGCAACAGACCACGGCGCTGATCATCAAGGCGGCGGCAGGCCCCAGGGGATGGCCCACGCCCAACGCGAGCACAAGCAGCGTCGATGCGAGCATGAGCGTGGCAATCGTAACCCCCGACACGGGATTGCTGGAACTTCCCACAAGGCCCGCCATGTACGCCGCCACGGCAGAGAACAGGAAGGCTGCCGATGCCATCACGAGCACCATGCCGAGACCAACGACAAGCGAGTCTACGACAGCCCGGTAGAGCCACGTCATAGGGATAAGCACCGCGAGAAACGGACCGACAATCCACGGCCACGGGGCATCCCGTTCCGTCCTCGGGAGCGACGGGTGTGCCTCGGCCACGGCGTAATTCAAGCTTGCCCCTCGATACGATGACGCAAGCTGTCGGAGACTCGACCATATTGGCCGCCGAATCTGGACCAGCGTCCAGAGTCCGCCGACGAGCATGGCACCGATACCGACGTACCTGAGATGACCGCTCCAGATGGCTTTCGCGGCGGCCAGGCCGGTCGGTCCCTCCGGCACCTCCCACATCAATCCGTACAGGGGTAACAGGAGGATCCAACTCAAGGCTCCGCCCGTACAGACCACCAGGGCGGTATTGAGCCCGATGATGAAACCCACGGCGAGCAGAGCCGGCGAGAGATTGATCCCCCCGTAGAGCAGCACGTGCCTCATCTGCACCGTGCCTTCCGCAGCCTCGTGCCACAGACGCAACCCGCTCTCTCCGAATTTCACGGCTCCGCTGAGGAACGCCCCCGCGACGAGCGTCCATACGTTGCCGCCGACGCCGGACTGCCGCGCCGCGCCGACTTTCAGGACCTCCGCGGTGGCGATCCCTTCAGGGAACTGAAGCTTGGCATCCAGGATGAGCGCGCGCCGCAGCGGAATTGTAAAGATGACCCCGAGCAGCCCGCCGACGAGCGAAATCAACAGCGTCGGCCAGTATTCGACGGCTTTCCAGTACCCGAGCAACAGCAATCCCGGCAACGTAAAGATGACGCCGGCTGCAAGGGCCTCTCCCGAAGAGGCGGCAGTTTGCACGATGTTGTTCTCAAGGATGTTGGATCGTCGAAAAACCCGTAGGATCGCCATCGATACCACAGCGGCAGGAATCGACGCCGACACCGTCATCCCGGCGAACAAGCCGAGGTAGGCGTTGGCCGCAGCCAGCAGCGCCGCGAGGACGACCGAGAGCAGGACAGCCTTGAGGGTGATTTCAGGAAGCGACGTTGTCGGAGGGATGACCGGGCCGGTCGTCTTCGAGAGGTCGGCGGGTCGCAGTGTCATCGATGCTGGAGGATCTGCGTGAGCGCGTTCATGAGCACGGTCCGTCGATCCGGGTCCGATTCCTTATCATGCAGCCGGCTGAGTCGATCCACCGCCGAGGGATCGCCCACCTCCCCGATCGCACGAATCGCCGCGGCCTGCTGGTCCGGCTCTCCATGCTCCACGAGCTCCCAGAGACCGGGCAGTGCGCGTCGCTCTTTGAGACGACCGATCTCGCGAACGGCGTTCAAGCGCGCGCCATCCTGCGCCACCACGGTTCCGGTCTGTTGAAATCCTCCGCCTTCGGTCGTGCTTCGCGCCGACCGCTGCGTGATCATCCGACCGAACACGACACCCGCCTCGTCCCGATTGGCCAACCAGCCGGTGAGCAATGGGCCAAGATAATAGAAATACGGATTCTCCTCTAGGTTCTGCACGGCGTCCCAGTACAGGCTTCCAATGGGAGTCGGCCAGCTCGTTCCCGCTTCAACGTGTGTCGTCCAGACCGGACTGTCTTGGCTCTTGGCCAAGTGGAACAGTTTCACATCGCAGGTGATCTGTGTGCCGTGTTCGAGCGCCCGATACTGGCGACCTTGAGTCTCTTCGTACGCGATGATCATGACCGCATCGTAGGGCTGCTGGGGGTCCATCGTCACGCGAAAGCCCGCCTGCTCCAGCTTCTGCTTGATGGTCACGGCCACGGTATACGGCGGCTCGGGGAGATTCAGCCATGTTTTAGTGTCACCCGTCAGCAGGATCGTCAGGCCGGCAGCCCCTTGTTCAGGCCGACGCTGCACGGCATCGGGCTCAGCGGCGGATGTCGCGGCGGCGAGGCCAGCCAAAACGACGAAGGCGGACAAGAACAAGACGGGGCGTGTTTTCATCACAGCACCTGCGCGATCACACATTTAAGGTACCGAGTTTCGGGCATCGTCGCCAGGATCGGGTGGTCGGGGCCGGCGCCCCGTTGTTGAATCAGGCGGATTTGCCGCTTGGCATCGCGCGCCGCCGCGACGATGGTCTCGAGAAATTGCGCCTCGCTGACGTGGTGAGAACAGGAACAGCTCACGAGAAAACCGTCCTGCTCGAGCAACCGGAGCGCGCGCAGGTTGATGTCCTTATAGCCCGCCAGCGCGTGGGTCACGGCTTGGCGGCTGCGCGCAAATGCGGGAGGGTCGAGGATCACAAGCTGATAGCGCCGGCCGGCCCCGTCCAAGCGTTTGAGCTCATCGAAGGCATCGACCCCACGATACGTGCAGAGGGCCTCCACCTTGTTTCGCTCCGCATGGGTCCGTGCGAGCGCAAGCGAGTCCTGGCTCGCGTCGATCCCGTCGACGGAAGCCGCTCCTCTCAACCCCGCGTGGATACCGAACGCCCCCGTGTGACAGAAGACGTCAAGCACGGTGCCGCCCACTGCGAGCAACGACGCGGCCAGCCGGTTTTCCCGTTGGTCGCAGAACCAGCCGGTCTTCTGCCCTCGCTCGATATCCACGAGGAACGTCGCGGGGCCCTCGAAAATCTCCCGACGCGTGGGACCGGGCTGTCGAAGAAACCCCTTCTCGAGCGGCAATCCTTCCTGCGTTCGAACTTTGGCGTCGTTGCGAAGGTAGATGGAGCCGACGCCGGTCTGGGCCGTCAGCGCGTCGGCCAAGGCGTCTTTGATACGGTCCACGCCGGCCGAGAGTGTTTGCATGACGAGCACGTCGTCATAGTGGTCCACGACCAGCCCCGGCAGCAGATCCGCCTCGCCATGGACCAGGCGATAGGCATTGGTCTCCGAGACGAGCCGTCGCCGCAAGGCCACGGCACGCTGAATACGATGGGTCCAGAAGGCTTCGTCGATCGGTTCGTCTTCAAGCGTCAACAACCGGATGCGGATCTTGGAATGGGGATTGTAGAAGCCGCGGGCGTGCCAGCGCCCTCGGGCCGTGTACACATCTACCAGGTCTCCCGCCTGAGGATCTCCTTGCACGTCGCCGACGTGGCCTGCGAAAACCCAGAGCGAGCCTGAGACTCTCTCTTGCTCGCCGACACGAGTCAGCCGCACACGAGGCCTTCTTGTGGTTGGCAGGTGACTCATCGCGGCGCTGTTCACCATTGAGAACTGCATCGCCGACACTCGGAAGGACATCTCTCACCCGTCCCCGCTTCGCTCTCCGAGCGTCTACCAGCATGACCCAACGCCGCGAGCGAGACAGGGTACCACCCCCGATCGGACATCTGCTTGACGGTCCCCTTCGCCTATGCTTTCCTGAGGGTAGCGGTTTCCTTCGTCCTCGGCAAGCGGCCTTTCCACCTGGAGATTCCACCTATGATCGTGGCGCGCAAGACCATCGGCTCGCTCGTGCTCGACCGGCTCCATCGACTGGGAGTCCGCCACATCTTCGGCATCCCGGGCGATTACGTGTTGGGCTTCTACAAACTCATCGAGAACTCTCCCATCACTCACATCGGAACGACGCGCGAAGATTCTGCCGGCTTCGCCGCGGACGCGTATGCCCGGATCAACGGAGTCGGCGCCCTCTGCGTGACCTATTGCGTTGGGGGGCTGAATACGGTCAACCCCGTCGCCTGTGCCTATGCCGAGCGATCGCCGGTCGTGATGATCAC
>CAZZPI010000130.1:0-6833 GCA_964655865.1 uncultured Nitrospiraceae bacterium | reverse complement strand
GCCTGGTGGCCTTGTCCGCCTACTTCGCGTTCGAGCAGAGGCTTATCCCGGACAATCTCACACCCACGTTCCCGGTGACCTCGCACGTGCTGTTGGGTTGTGGGCTCTATTATGGAGTGTTGGCGTTCAATCTTGCGGTGACGTTCTCGATCGACGAACCCCTGCTTGGAACGACCGGACTGCTCATCTATCTTCCCCTCACCCTGCTGCTGCTGTTGCGTCTTGTGAATCGACTGCCCCTGCCCTCATGAAGGTCCCGGGGCATCCAGCGGGCGAGCCGGTAGCATTGACATAAGGGAGTCGGTATAGTGAGGTTGGTTGCGAGGAGGGGTCCGGGGATGAAGAGCAAATTACTGCTCGCTGTCCTGATAGTCCTTTGCATAAGCGTCGGGCTCAGCGGGTGGGTCGGGTATCGGATGTTCAAGACCGGGTTCAGCGCCAAAGCGGAGCCACATGCCTTGGAAGTCATCGCCGCCAGGCAGCTCCGACGCCTGGCCATCCCCATCGAACAGCGTGACAAACCCAATCCTGTCCCTTTGACGCCGGACGTGCTCACGGAAGGTCTCGCTCATTTTGCGGATCATTGCGCAACCTGCCATGCGAACGACGGCAGTGGAAACACCCCGATCGGAAAAAACGTGTACCCCAAAGCCCCCGACTTACGGCTAGCTGATACTCAATCGCTGTCCGACGGAGAGCTGTTCTTCATCATTCACAACGGCATCCGGTTCACCGGCATGCCGGCGTGGGGCTCGAGCGATCCGGAGAAGGATCTCGACAGTTGGAAGCTCGTTCACTTCATTCGCCACCTGCAGAAGCTCACAGCGGAAGAGCTCGATGAAATGAAAACCTTGAACCCGAAGACCAAGAAAGAACTGGAAGAAGAGGCGGCCTTCGAGCGCTTTTTGAAGGGAGAGGAAGCGGCCCCGCCCCCATCTGCGGAACACCGCCACTGACCATTCGCGAAAGGAGAGCTGCGTGAACACGTTGCGGATTGTGACCATGCTCGGGCTTCTCACTCTTTGGACTCCGTGGACGTTCGCCCATGGAACGGGACAACACGTTCTCGGCACGGTCGCCGCCATCGATGCCTCGCACATCGAGGTCACGACTCCGAAAGGCGGCAACGTGACCGTGCGGGTCACACAGAACACCCGCTATCGCTCCCAGAGCGTGACCGGCACGGACGGCCTCCCGAAACCGGGGGATCGCGTCGTGATCGAAGTGACGAAAGACGGCGACGTCCTGATCGCCACCGAAGTCCGCTTCGCATCGGCCAAAAGCCCTGGCGCATCGGGGTCCCGGTGATCGCCGCATGGTCTGGCGGCGTCACACCTTCGCGGCCGCGTCGGTCGGCCGCACCCAAGGACTCCTCCACCGCACCCTGATTACGGGTCTTGCCGTCTTCCTGGCGACGTCCATCGTGCCGGGCATTGAAGCCCGCTCCTTCCCCGCAGGCTTGGCGGCAGTGCTTGTGCTGACGCTCCTGAACCTCGTCCTGCGGCCCCTGCTCTACTTCTTTTCCCTCCCGTTGATCCTGGTCTCTCTCGGCCTGTTCATGATCGTCATCAACGCGTTGCTCCTTCAATTGACCGCGATGCTAGTCAAGGGCTTCGTTGTGAATGGCTTCTGGTCTTCGGTCCTTGGAGCCGTCGTCATCGGCGGCGTAACGACCCTGCTGACCCTCCTGACGGCCGAGCGTCGCGAAATCGAAACCATCGAGTTCGACCGGCGCCCGCCTCGCGTGATCAATCCCGAAAATCCGGCACCACCCACCGATCCTTGAAGGGCTCCTGCGAGCGCATCCACCAACGCGCCCCGGAGGCCCTTCCGAACGACGGGAACAGCCAAGGGCCGATCGCGCGAAGCCATCGGCCGGTGCTGCCTTCAGCCATTGTGATCAGAAAAATGGCTCTTCAGGTTCTCGTGTGGGTCGCGACCGGCTTGGCATGGGGTTGGCGCTGACTTCGCTGGAGGAGCGGGGACCCACCGAGACTGGTCTGGGGAGGAAAGCTGGAACTGACCACGGCACCAGGCTCGCCGGCGAGCCTGGCCACGGGAATTCCAGAAGGCTTCCGCCCGGAGCAGTCCGGAAGGGTCGCTCCGGGAAGCGCCAAGGCGCCACCCCTCATGCCAAGCCTTGCGTCCAGTTACCCACACAATTTCCGGAGGAGCCAGAAAAATATTGCGTCACGTTTGAATTGCAGCTAGCCCGCTGCTAGAATCCGCCCGTACGCGGAGCGATGTTGATGACCCCGGCCACCAAACCTCTTGCCGTTCCTCCTGAGACACACTTGCAGCGCGCCCTTACGGCGGCGCTGAACGAGCTGGAAGTGGACGCCGCATTCGCGGGGACCTTTCCGCTCGAACAGGGACCGCTGGTCCCGCAAGTCTGCCGAGGTTTCACGCCCCGCGATATTCAGGCGATCGTGCGGACACTTTCCACCCTTCCCTTCCAGCCTGCACCGCTCGACGAAGCTGAAGGCGGGCGGGCGATGCGCCTGCGACTGATCACGCCGGGGGCCCGCAATCTGCTGGCCATCCCCCTGCGCTACCGAAACCGCGTGTACGGCTACATGGCGCTCGGTCGGAAGGAAAGCGGCGCCTTCAGCAAGAAGGATCGCGCCGCCTTCGAGAACGCAGCGGACGAGATCACGAAAACCCTCGATCGCGAATCGCTGTTCGACCAGCAGGTCGTGCTCTCCCGTCCGCTGGTCGCCGCCGAGCCTCTTCCCGTTGCAGCCAAACCGGCCGACCTGTTTGCGTCTCCGCCCTCGCATGCCACGCCGGAACTTGAGGCGCAGATCCACGCCGTCTTGGACGAGGCGAGAAGCCTGCTGCCCTTCGATCGCGCGTGGGTCTGTTATTACGACCCATTAGCCGGGAGCGTCGAGGCGCTCGGCATCGCCGGCGACTTAAAAGGCGAGCAGAAGAAAGACCTGAAGCCGGGCCAGCGGTTGGCACTGGACAGCTCAGCCGCCGGATGGGCGGTCCGCCATCGCAAACCTCGGGTCGACCTGGATCTTGCCTCTACGCAAGGCCGCTTCCTCGACCATAAGCATCTCTACAAGGATCGCTTTCACTCCTCGATCGTCCTCCCGTTCTTCGTGCATGGCCAAGTGGGAGGCACCGTCACGCTGGCGTCCAAGGAACCGTCGCGCTACGTGGTGACCGACGCGAGGACGCTGGAGCCGGTGACATTGAAGCTGGTGGAGTTGCTGCAGCAGGCTGCGGCGCCGAGCAAGGCGGGCGAGACGGGCGGCGGGGCCGTACCGCTTCCGCGCCCCGAGAGCTCACCCTCCGAGCCGGCGATAAGAAAGCAGGAGCGGCAGGCGGCCCTCGGTGAGTTCAGCGCGTTCCTGGCTTCAGAGGTGCGTGAGCCGCTCGCCTCCATCCGCGCCCAGTTGGAAGAAGTCACCGGGGAAGGGATCCTGGATTTCGACCCGCAGACGCGCATCGAGAACGCCATGCGCGACCTGATGCGGATCGAAGCGCTGCTGAACGAAATCCTCGACTTCGCCAAACCACTGGAGCTGAATCGGCGCCTCTGCCGCGTACCCGAAATCATCGAGAACGCGCTCAATGTCATCGCCACGGACTTGGAGGTCTCGCGCATCCAGGTGACCAAGAACTATCCCTCCCAGATCAACCCGGTGCGGTGCGACGAGGCGAAGATGCAGCAGGTGTTGCTGAGCATCTTCCGGAACGCCGTCGAGGCCATGTCGCCGGGCGGTCAGCTACGGATTGAATTGAGCCATCAGCGGGGCGCGCGCCATCGCGAGGTCCAGATTCTCATCCACAATAACGGAGCCCCCATTCCTGCGGAGATCGTCGACAAGGTCTTCGAGCCGTTCTTCACCACCAAACGGACCGGGACCGGCCTGGGCTTGGCGACCGTCAAGAAAATCGTTGTAGACCATCAGGGGTCGATTTCGATCGCAAGTGCGCCGGAACAGGGCACAACCGTGATCATACGCCTGCCCGCCATCAGCCGCGGACCTGCCTATCGTCACCGGCACCGTGGGCGTCGGCCCCCGCATCGGAGGACCCACTAGCCAACTCCCCCTTGACACTCCCGGACCAGCCCGCTAAGATGCGCCCCACTCGAAATCGTCTTTCACGCCTTTGCGGCCACCATATTTTTCAAAGGAGTAGAGGTATGAAACTGGTAATGGGTATCGTTGCGGCAGCGTCAGGCATTCTTTTTTCGGTATCATTGGCGTCGGCCAATCCAGCATTGCTCCCCAAGCATCCCGGCTACCCGGCCAAGGCGGCGACCAGCCCAGTGACCGGTCAGCCGCTGGCGAACGATCCAGGCCAGATGAACGCGGGGGGAGAAAAAGCAGCGCTTGAGTCTGCTGCGTTCGATGACGTCCATGTGAAGCAAACCCTGCAAGACCCGAACAATCAGCGGATTCAGGCGAAGGAAGGGGCCGGCCGGCTCCCCAAGGTCCAGGGACCGCAAATTCAGATTGCGCCGCCAGTGACCTCAGCCACAAAGGCCGACGCCAGCTTGGGTGTGAAGTAAACTCTTAGCGCGCATAGGCTTGAGGCAGGGGGAGGTTGCCACCGAGGCAACCTCCCCCTGTTTTGTTTTAGGTGATCAACCGGAATCGCCACGGCTTCTTCGCCCACTCGCCGGCGTAGTCCACACCGATTCTGGGGAAAGCTCCCACTGCACTCCGGCTGATCCGGAGCCCGCGATCTTCCATCCACAGTAATGCTCCAGCCGTGAGATCGTGTCGGTTCAGCTCCCGGTTGATCTCAAGCCGCTTGCAGACTCTCCCTGGCCCGTCCACCAACTCACCGTCGATCTCCACGGCCCTGACGAGCACGGCCGCGGGATAGCCGTCACGCTCCGTCACCACGTTGAAGCAGTGGTGCATGCCGTAGATCAGATAGACATAAGAGGTTCCCGGCGGACCGAACATGACGTCGGTCCGCGTTGTCCGGCCGCGCGCGGCGTGGGACGCGCGATCCTCCGGTCCCACATAGGCTTCGACATCGATGATCTTGCCTACGATCAGGCCGGATCCGTTCTCACGGACCAAGAATTTGCCGAGCAACGATCGCGCGACTTGGAGGGTGGGACGCTTGAAGTAGGCGGGTGAGAGAATCCTAGCGTGGGAACTTTGGCGATGGGTGATGCGCGAGGGGTGGAGGATGGAGGGCGCTGCCTCCTTCTGTCGCCTATAGCCCATTGCTGATCGCCTCGTGCCTGCCAAAAGCTAAAAATACCATGCCAGCCCGCCCATCACAAACCTTGGGTTGCCCGGCACGAAGTGAATATCGGTGACGCCGCCCGGCTCGTTTTTCAATCGTGACTCGAAGGCGAACGTCGCCTGTTCCCACTTGGTATCGAACAGATTCTGCACGAACAAGATCGCTTCGAGGTGCCCATGAGACAGTTTGATGGGCAACCGGTAGCGTTCGGTGAGATCGAAGTCGAGCCAGGATGGAGCCCGGATCGTCCGATCTTCAGTCAACGGACGAACCCCCAAATAGGTCCCCTGAAGCTGCGAGGTGAGGCCTTTCGGCCAGCGGAGAATCACCGCTCCATAGGCAGTGACTTGAGGCGCGAGCGGAACGGCACCGCCGTCTTTGAACACTGCGTGCGTCCATGTCACACTCCCGTTGAAATACCACGGGCCCCACACTTGCCCCCGCGCCGCGACCTCCAGCCCGTACCGCCGTGAGGCCCCGCGCGCTTCGTTCGTCCCCTCATCGCCCACGAACACGAGCTCTGACTTCAGGTCCAACGCCCACAAGGTGGTGATGAGTTCCATGCCTTCCGGTCCCCAGGGCTTGGAGCGGATTCCGATTTCCGCGCCCTGCGCGCGGGCCAAAGCCGAGCTGGCATCCGTCACTGCGGATCTCGCGTCATTGCTGTGAAACCCCACGCCGTAATTGACGAAGAATTCCGTGCTGGCCCACGGTCCCAGGATCAAATTTACCTTCGGGCTGACCTGGCTGGCTTGCTGTCGACCTGCAGGCTGTTCGGGGCAATCCCCACAACGATTTCGCACGTCGAAAGTGAAGTAGTCGCCGCGCACCCCTCCGGCCAGGCGCATCCAGGGAGTCGGCTGGAGTTCCAACTTCAGGTACGGTGAGTAGGAGGCCTCTTGAACCGCGCTTTGCGTGATGGTCGAGAGGACCTTCCGTTGGGTTTGGGTTCCGAGTCGGATATCGGGAATCGTGTCGTTGCGCACCTGCAACCCGACGGTGGCGGCGCTCTGCACGCCGAAGAAGTCGCCGGCTTGGCGATATCCCATCTCTCCCCCGTACATGACGCGGTGGTCTTGCTGTTGGATGCCGTCGCCGTTCACTGGGTCATTCAGGAACAAGGTAAAGTTCGTAAAAAGGTCGAGTTTGTAATACATCGCGTAGGCATCGGCGAAGAACCGGCCGCCTGACGGTGTGTCGTAGTGATATTGCAGGCGACCGGTGGCGCGCTCGGTCTTGCCGCCTTCGGACGGATCAATCGCCCCAAAACGGTCGAGGCTCCCATCCAACACGGCGCGCAACGGAATCTCACCCGAGGCATTCCACTGGCCTTTGTGATAGCTGCCGGTCACGCTGAGCTCGGATCGAGTGGTCGGGTTGAAGGTCGCCTTGCCGAGCACGTTGGCCCGAAAATAACGGTTATCGTTAACGAACGGTCCATTGGTGTAAAAGCCCTCTGCCGCAAACAACGTCCGCACCTTGTCCTTGGTTGGCGACAGCATCAGCAGATAGCGTTGCGTGTCGAACTGTCCTCCGGCCCCCTGCACGACACCCTCCTCGACCACGTCTCGAGTGATGAACCGCACCGCGCCGGCCGTATCGAAGTCACC
>CAZZPI010000129.1:0-6834 GCA_964655865.1 uncultured Nitrospiraceae bacterium | reverse complement strand
TCGTTCAAGTCGACTTGTTGGAGGAGGGACGCGCGCTTCTTCCGGAGCAGCTTGTCCTTTGGGGCCGCGGTGATCTGTTCGGACGCGGCGGCCAACGCGTCATACCACAAGCCGGCCTCGGCGTACCGGCAGACGAAATCCCGCCGGTCCTGGCAAGCGCTCGCCTCGTCCAGGCTCACGAGTTTGGGATCGAGATACTCGATGACACCGCCCGTGACGACATCGCGAGAGGGTGAATCCGGGTCCACCACCAACGACACGAACCACCGATACTGGACCGCCACTTCCAGCGACAGGGCGTAATCCTTGAGCTTGATCATTTGCACACCCGATTGCGCCGGCTGGCCCAGTTTGACGTGCAGGATGGGCTTGATCGACCGCGTATCGATCAGCGTCAGCGTGATCGGGAGCGGCGTCGTCTTCGAGAGAAACCAAAACAGCGTGGGCTGCCGGCTCGTGGTATAGCCCACGTGATCCGGCACCAGTGCCAGGACGGCCGCTTCGCCGTCCACGCGGCCTCGCGTGGTGCCGAAGATCCGGGCTCGAGGAGCAATGGCGCCATGGGGCTTGTACACCGGCTTGGTGAGATCCGTGGGTGGAGCGGGCATCTGCGCAGGGCGGATCATCGTATCGGTACCGGGCAGACTGGGCTCCGAGACCCCGATGGCCGGCGCCCCGACGGTTACCCCCATCAACACGCTCAGCAAGATGGCCGGTCGGTTCATGGCGCCCCCCTTCCGTTTGCGAGCTGAGGCGAGGGTGCATTCAGCTCGACCTTGCTGGGCGGACAGGGCGTGCCGTTCTGCAGCCGGTCCCACTGAGCCACATCGTTCAAGCCCACTTGGTCCAACAGATGGGCGCGCATCAGCCGAAGAACGCGATCTTTCGGGAACGCGAGGATCAAATCGGAAATGACCTGCAGCGCGTCATACCATAGTCCGAGCTCCGCGTAGATGCAGAAAACATCCCGCGGGTCCTTGCACTGCGAAGGCGGTCGTATCCTCACGATCTCCTCGAAAGATACGCGCTGGATGACCGCCATCGTGTGGATGTCTTTGGAACGCGATTCAGGATCGACGATCACAGACAGGTGCCAGCGGTATTGAACGTCCTCGTCGAGGGCTTTGCCATAGTCGGCAAGGCGGATTTCTTGAATACCCGGACAACGAGGAGCCTTGATGGGGGTGTTCAGAACCGGGTTGATCTGCCGACTATCCTCCAACGTCAACTCCAGCGGCAACAACGTGGGCTCGGATATGAACCAGTAGAGGGCGCGCGACTTCTTGCCGGTTTCGCCGACATGGTCGGCCGGTGCCAGAGTCTTGATCACCGGCTCGCCTTCTGCGCCGCCGCGGAAGCCCCCGTCCACGCGCCCGCGGAGCGCGCTGCCTTTTCGAGGCTTGTAAATGGGCATGGTCGGTTCGATAGGTTTATGAAGGCCCTGGATCGGCTCAGGCGGGATGATCGACGGCGCATCCGCTCCGAGCGATTGAACCGGCAAGCCGAGGCTGAGCAGAGAGAGGAAAAGCGGCAGAAGGAGCGTGGAGTGCATACAGGCTCCCGGGACCGGCCGGCGAGGTGTGCCGAAGATGCCGAAGCCTACCATAATTGAGACCCTCAGAGCCAATTGTTCAGGAGCAAGAACGGCGACCAATAGGCCGGATGCTCGTACGCGAGGTCCGACAACATTTTCACTTGCGCCCGTTGCAAGGCCACCGCTTTCGATACGTCGGACTCACGGAGTTGGCGATAGAACTCGGCGACCAAATCGGACGAGGCCTGATCGTTGATCGACCACAGCGTCGCGAGTGCGCTGCGGGCGCCGGCCTTGATCGCCACGCCCGCCAAGCCCAAGGCCGCCCGGTCGTCGCCGACCGCCGTCTCACAGGCGCTCAGGATCAAGAGCTCCAGCGGCTCCTGCCTGAACTTGAAGAGCCCGATGTACTGGTCCAAGCGTTCCACCGTCAGCTTGGTGTCGTAGGTCAAGACGAACGAATGCGCCACGTCCTTTTCGAACCGGCCGTGCGACGCGATGTGCAAGACCGAGATCGGCTGTTCTCTGAGCTCCTTTTCCAGGCCGCTGATGACGAAGTCCTTGTTCAGAAGCTGACCGCCGCCGTAGAGGGTGTGAATGGTTTGGATCTCCCGCTTCACGTGCGGCAGCGGCGGGAACCCCTGCGTGGCTTCCGTCAGGCCGCTGGCCAACAGCTTGATTCGCTCGCGATCGAGCGGGCGGGGATCGGTGAGATTAAGGCCCGGCGTCATGGCGACGGCGAACTTCTTGATGAGAAACTGCTTCCCATCGTGCAGGGCGGCCATCGGGATGGTTCGCAGCGGTCCGTCCGGGACGAACACCAGGGTGTCGATCTTGTGCGTCGCGAGATCCTGTTCGAGCGGGCGCAACATCCAGTCGTAAAGCTGTTGCGCATACAGCAGGTATTCTCGGGTGGTGCGGGTTTCCAGCTTCCTCCGGAACGAACGGATCTCCTGGGTGAGTCGCGTGGCCGTCACGTCGACGGACACTCGCTTGAGCCCGCTTGGCAAACTGACCAAGAGCTCGGTCCGGTCGGGGAAGATGATCGGATAGATCACCGCGGTGGTGTTCGCCAGCACATCCAATTTCGTGAGCCGGGCGCGCAGCGCATCGACACATTCGTCCTTGAAGTAGTCGCGAAGCTCCGCCGCCTTGAAGGCTTCGACCGCGTCTCGAGCGCCCCGCAAGTAGTCTTCCGCGATCTTGCCGTCGTCGGTCAGCGCCGCCCGTTGGAGCAATAGGTTGGACAGCTCGAAGAAGAGCGGCTTGGTTGGCTCACCGGCCGAGGCGTCAGCGAGGTGGCCGGATGCCGCCACCTCGGGGCGAATGGGCTGTAAGGTCGCGGCGGCGGTGCGGTAGGCGGCGATCGCTTCGTCGAGCTTGCCCGTGGCGGCGAGCAGGCGACCGGCCTGCCACTCCCAGCGATACAGCGCCTCGGGGGCGGAGGCCGACTGCGCGGCGAAAATCGCCCGGCGCGTCAAGGACAGAGCATCCTCGTAGCGGTGTTCCATCTCGTAGAGGTGACCGGCATGGCCCAAGGCGTACGAGGCGGTGCGGCCATCACCGAGCGACTCGGCGACCGACGCGGCTTCTTGGAGGATCTGCAGGGCCTTGAGGAGCAGCGGATCGCGAAGCTGCTCCTGCGCGAGGCCCAGGTCTCGGTACAGCAGTCCGGTGGTGATGAGCACGGAAGCGGTCTCATGAGAGGACGCCAGGTTTCGACGCTGATCGAACGCTCGTTCCGTCCACTGGCGCGCCTCGTCGATGCGGCCGAGTTTCAACGCCGCCCGCGCGGCATTGGTGCCGGCTCGGACTGCGAGCGCGTGGAGTGCGGCGGTCTGGGCAAGCGAGGCGCTTTCGCTGAACGTCGTCAAGGCGTCCTGGTCGCGCTTCTGGTTGATCCGGAGAATGCCGACCTCGTTGAGAATGGAGGCGGCCAAGCCGGGTGAGCCGTAGCGGCGGGCCACCGCGAGGGCTTGGTCGAAGTGCTCGGCGGCTCGATCGAGAATGCCTCCCGCGCTTTCCGCGCGCGCGAGCCCCGCGAGGACGAAGGCCGGGCTGAGTGGGTCGCTCGATTGCTCCGCAGCCGGCTGCGCCGCTTGCAGAAGCGCGGTCGCTTCACGGAGCTGGCCAAGGGCCTGAGCGGCGCGCGCCGCTTCGACCAGGGCCATCGCTTGTTCCTTCTTCTGCTCCGCGCGCTGGTAGGCCTGCGCAGCGGTCTTCCAATGGGAGAGCGCCTCGTCGAACATCCCATGCTGGAACGCCTGCGCCCCCTGCTGCATGTGGGCGTCAGGGGCCGTCGCCTCAGGCTGACTTGCAGCTAAGGCTTGTCCGGACAGCATCGTCAGCCCAATCGCGATGAGGGACACGAACCATATTCCCCTCACCCTTACCCTCTCCCCAGCGGGGCGAGGGGATGAACTGCGTCTCATTCCTTCTTTAGATTCCATGCCCTATGATCCAGTGCTGTCTAGGTTCGTCTACGCCCTCTCCCGTTTCCTCTTATCCCTTTATCCCTCTCCCTGCTAGGGAGAGGGTTGGGGTGAGGGTTCCACCCTCACAGCACCTGCACCACCATTTGGAGGTGGACCCCGTGGTCCTGCAAATTGCCTTCTCCGGTGCGGAAGTGGTTGAGCTGCTGCCCCCAATACACTTCAAACCGCGCGCGGTCCTGCGGCAGAATCATCCAGCGCAGCCCGGCACCCACGCTGGCCAGCGTTTCAGGATCGGTCGTTCCGCCCTTGGCGTTCCATGATCGCCCCACATCCACGAACGGCGCGAATTGCAGGCGGTCTTCCCCCGACGCGAACTTCAGCAAGGGGATGCGGGTCTCCACCGAGGCCGTGTACGCGTTGTCCCGCACCAAGCTGTTTTCCCGGTAGCCGCGCACGCTGAAGCGCCCGCCGACCGGGAATTGTTCCAGTGGGAACAGGTGGTTGTTCGCCACTTGGAGATCCATCCGTCCCAGGAGCTGAACCCCCCACCACTCGTCGAAACGGCGCACGGCCTGGACTTGTCCCAACCAGGCGAAGTAGCGCCCGGTGGCGAGCGTGGCCCCCTGCTGGTTCGTCGCATTGCTCGGGTTGATGGTGGCGTCCAACACATCGAGCCCGATGCTGAACCGCGAGCGGGCGGCGATCACGGCGTTCGAGGTGCGATGGGTGTACTCCTGCGCAAAGCGCAACGCGCTGACATTGGCCACGCCGTTTTTCGAGCCAGGGAAGAATTCGAACGGCACATCGTTGAAAATGAGCGTCTTGTTGAAGATGTGCTCGCCGATGATCGATACCGCGAATTCGTCGGACAACGTGCGATACAGAGGCTGGCGGAGCGAGAGGCCGATGATCTCGGCGTCGGTCTTGATGTTCAGGTCTTGGAATGGCGCCTCCACGACCAGAAAGTTGTTGCGGCGATAATAGGCCGAAAAGGTCGTGTCGTAGCGGTTCAGCGGCAGTGCATAGGTGGTGTCGATAATGGGATCCACCCCGCGCGATCGGCCATAGGTAAAGGAGAACGTGTCGCCGTTCCCCGTCACGTTCTGATGCGCCACCGTCGCCAGCCCGCGTTCGGCGCCGACGACCGGCGTTTGGAAGTTGTTGAACTCCAGCCAGGCCTTGAAGGGGCTCGCTTCTTTCACCTTTAGGTTCAGCACGCTCTCGCCGCGTGTGGCGCCGGGACGCAGCTCGGCGTTGATGCGTTCGAGCCGCTGATCCTGCTGGAGCAACTGCAGCCGTTCCTGTAGCGGCGCGACGTTCAACGGAGCCTGCGCGCCCATCGCCACGCGCTTCTGGAGGTACGACGGTCGGAACCAGTCGGCGCCCTCCACCTCGATGCGAGCCAACGAACCTTCGACGATTTGGACGGTGATGACGCCGAACGTGACGTCCTGGTCCGGAATGACGGCGCCGGAGGTGATGTAGCCCTTGTTCACATACAGCAGCGTCAGGGCCAGGCGCAGGCGTTCCAAGTCTTCCGTGGTCAGCGTCCGGTTGCGGAAGGGCGCTGTGGTCTCCGCCAGCTCGGCGTCGGAAAAGACCGTGCTGCCGGTCACATGGATGTCGTGGACGAACACGCGGACCTTGGGGAACCTCTTCTGCACGTCTTCTTCCGGTGGCTGCGGCACCGTCGGCAGGGCGGGGCGAGGCGGAGGCGTCGGCGGTTTGAACTCTTTCTTGAGCGGGGCGGGTGGTTCACCGGACTTGCCGGTCGGATCGAAAATCGGCGGCAACACCTGCGCCCACGTGGGGGTTCCAGCGAGTGTGGCGGTCATGACAACACCGATCGACAAACCTAAATAATGAGTAGCTCCTCTTCCCCTCACCCTCATCCCTCTCCCCGAAGGGGCGAGGGTACCTGAATCTTCCCTCCCCACATCATCCCTCTCCTGTTCAGGGGAGGGGGTACCTGAATGTTTCGTTTCCCACTCCCAATTCGTCCTTCTACCCTACCGCCCTCCTTCGGAAGGGGGCCGCTTCATCCATTCTCTTGGGCTCTGTGCAGAAGGCCATGTCATCCACCCTCTCCATGTCTTGCCTCCCTCTCCCTGCCAGGGAGAGGGGAGGGGTGAGGGTCATACGTCACAGTTTGCGCGCTGGTTCACTAGCGCGACCTGTGTCTTAATACACGCTGCCGCACGACGAATCCCGAGGCATTGCGGGATTCCCGCAGAATTGTTAACATAGGCGACAGCGATGGACATTCGATGAATCCGTCACAGCCCAATCTAAAGGACCTGATTCGCGATGGCGTCCGCGCGACGATTCAGAGTACCCTCACCTCCGTGATTCAGGAGGTGACGGAAGAAGAATTGCGGGTCGCCCTCCGACAGCCGACGTTCAAAGATCCCCTGATGGAGGTCATCCGCCTGGAGCTTCAACAGGCGATCGAAGAGTTGCGCCACAACGGCAAACCCAAGAAGGCGACTCGCAAGCGCTGACATCTTCTCTCCGGTTCAACATTCCTCATTCCACATTCCAAATTCAGCAGACGCACGCGCCGGTTCGCCAGCGCGTCGATTCATGACGAACAGCCTGACCAATCCACCGGAAACGCTTGCGTCAAGAACCCCGCCGGCGTCACCCGCCGCAGCGACACAAGTTGCGATTCACTTTCTAACCCGTTGTCTCGCACCCTTCCCGCTGAGTTGTCAGTGATCAGTTGTCGGTTTTCAGTTCCGAAACCGAAGACTGCGAACTGAGAACTGTGAACCGCCCCCTGCCCCTCACCGGCGAGCCCCTCGCTATTCCCCCTCTCCCCCTGGGAGAGGGCTGGGGTGAGGGCGATCGGGTTGCGAGGCCTCA
>CAZZPI010000128.1:0-6868 GCA_964655865.1 uncultured Nitrospiraceae bacterium | reverse complement strand
GATCGTGGCGGCCGGCTGGCCCAACGGGGAAGGGTTCACGACGGGCTCCTCAAAGATTTGATGAAGCATCCGTTCCTACGGCAGCGGCCACCCAAATCGACGGGACGCGAAGAATTTGGCGAGGCCGTGGTCCGCAGGCTGTTGGCCCGTCAGCGGACGCTAAGGCTCTCGACCCCCGATCTGCTCGCGACGTGTACGCGATGGACTGCGGAAGCGGTGGGACTGGCCAGACGATGGCTGCGCGGCCCTATGGATGAAGTCCTCGTGGGTGGAGGCGGTGCAAAGAATGAGGCGATGATGCGATCCTTGCGCGAGGTGTTCATGCCGATACCGGTGCGCACGTTCGACGACATCGGATGGACGAGCAAGGCATTCGAGGCGGTCGCCTTCGCCCTGTTGGCCTATTGCACCTTTCACGGCATACCTTCAAACCTTCCAGCCGTAACCGGGGCCAGCCGCCGCGTCATCCTAGGTACCATCGCCCCTGGTCGTGCGACTTGGGGGCCCCGCAACCGTTGATTCTGTCGACGGAGCTGGAGGAGGTGGTGATGGACCCGGTCTTGATCGCCGTGAGCGCGCTGCTTCTGGGGCTCATGATTGGGCGGATTCTTGCTCCAACTGGAAGACAACCCCGCCGTATCTCGCTCACGGCGATTCCTACGAATGTGAGTCTAAACAGCCAGCCGGTGCTGACCGAGGCGGAAGCGACCTTCTATAACCTCCTAACTCTTGCCGTCAAGGATCGCTTCCTGGTGTTAAGTCAGCTCCCACTGTGGTGCTTCATCGAAGTGCATTCGCAGGACGCCGAGACCCGTCGGCGCACGATGGGACACATGGCCTTGCGCCGTGTGGATTTCGCCCTGATTCATCCCGGAACGCGAATGGTCGAGCAAGTCATCGAACTTGACGATGCCGGGAGTGACCAAGCATCCACCCAAGATCGTGAGCGCCTTGTGGCAGTACTGCTGAAGGCCGCTGGGATTAGGCTTGAGCGTGTGGACGTCCACAGGGTCTATACAGTCGGAGAATTGGCAACGTTGGTCGGCGTTGCCGATTCCGAATAATCACGAAGGCATCAGCAGCAATGGTCGACTAGGAGTCAAGGAGTGCGGAACGGGCTGAAGCGCGGTTGGAGCGGAGGCGCCCTCAGTCGCCGCCGGGAGGTTGCTTGGTCTGGACGGTTGCCTGTTCGAGGGCTTTTCTCGCGACTTCAGCTTCAGGGCTGTCGGAATATTCTTGGAGGACGCGGCTGTACATGACCTGAGCTTTCTCATGCTCGCCCAGTTTCGCATGAGCCTGCCCGATACGTAGTATTGAGCTGGCCAGCTTTGGGCTCAGAGGATAGTACGACACGACATTGTAGAACGACGCGAGTGCGTCCTTGTAACGGCCTAGTCGGTATTGGCATTCGCCCACCCAGTATTGGGCGTTGGCCGCGAGCGAAGATTGGCTGTGCAGCGCAAGGAAAAACCGAAACCCGGCCAGAGCCGCTTCATAGTCCTTCCGATTGTATTCGGCCATGACGCGGTCATAGAGACGACGTGACGTATCTTGTGGCTTCTGAGGCGCCCCGAGCGCCACCCCGCCGAGTTGCCCAAAGAGCAACAATGTGAGAGCCACACTCACAAACTTGATCGTTAGGAACAGCCGTGAACGTCTCACAGGGTCCTCTCAGTTCAAGAGCAAGATAAGGCAAGCGTTGTGCCACAGGGCACTTGGTCGTCGGCCAGGAATTAACTGAAAAATGAAGCGCTTTCGGTGGGTTTCCCCTTGATCCCCGGATGAGTGGAATGTCCCAACGGCTCCTGCGGCCCACAAAGCTGTACGGTTTCAGTACAGTCGAGGCGAGCAGACTCGCTCCATGCTGTGGCGGTGCGAACATGATTTGCGGTGGATGCTGCAATTGGAAACCTTACTAACACGCGCATCCTGGCCCATACCGTGTGATCGCATTGGCGGTATCGATGCCATGAAAGAAGATTTTGGCCTTTCCGATAGACCGGAAATTCATGCGGATCAGCCTGTGAACCCCTTGGGTGGCCGCACGCTGGTCGTGGACCACAAGGATCCTTCTGTTTATCCACGACCGAGTCTCGCGCTCAAGGAAGCGGGGCAACGGGACCAAGTATTCATCCGGGCCGGGGTGTACGAGGACAAGATTTTTGTCGTCGACCGCCCAGTGTGGCTGGTGGGAGCAGGGCGTGATGAAGTGCAGATATTCAGTCGCCGAGGGGGGCCCTTCTACCTACAGCGTGTCCCTTCAGGAAGGGTGAGCGGGATCACCTTCCGGTATGCGGGAAGCGATCAACACTCGCCAGTGAACATTCTCGATTCGAGCTGCACGATTGCGCAATGTCGCGTGACGGAAGGGATTCTGTCCGGGATGGTGGTCTACGGACCGCTCTGTCGGCCGACCCTGATTGAAAACGAAGTGTGCCTGAACCGGGAATCGGGGATCTTCATCTTTGCCGGTGCACAGCCGCGTGTGGCCAACAATGTCTGCTTCAACAATCACCATTTTGGTTAGGCCGTCCGTGACGCGGGGAGCCACCCCGAGTTGGTCCGCAACCTATGTCGCGACAAAATGCTGAGCGGCATATTGTTCTTCAGCCGAGCGGAAGGGCTGGTGATCGAGAATATCTGTCGAGGCAATAGCCAATGGGGGATCGTCATGACTCCGGACTGCCGGTTGACACCCGGTACAGAGGAGTTGGTCAAGAGCAACGCACTCGCGGAGAACCCGCGAGGCGCCTTCGTCGTGACCGAACAGCCGCTCGCGGATATCGGACGATAGCCGCCCCGGTCCCGTCGTCTTGTTGAAGGCATAAGGTGGGCGGAGCGATCGGCGAATGTTGGTTTGGCGTTTGAGGTGATTTAGGAGAGGGTTGCGATGCCGCTCTGGGTGGGTGTCGGCAGGTAGAGCTGGAACGCATTACCGCCCTGTTGCTTGGCCTGATACATTGCGGCGTCTGCGTGTTTGAGGAGGGTGTCGATCGTCTGGTCGTTCTGCGGAAACATCGTGATGCCGATGCTGACGCCGACCGTCACCTGACGGTCGCCCAACATAAATGGTTCCGCGATGGATTGCGCGATCCGATGAGCGACCACCTTCACGTCCTGTTGGGAGGTGACGCCCTCGAGAATGATAGTGAACTCGTCCCCTCCCATCCTGGCCACGGTATCCACTTCCCGGACGCACCGGCGCAAGCGTTCTGACACCGCCTTTAACAAGCTGTCTCCTGCGTCGTGACCCATCGTGTCATTCACCGCCTTGAAGCGATCCAGATCCAGCAGCATGAGCCCGATGGAGTGTGCCGTCCGTTTGCATCGGGCCATCGCCTGGGTCAGCCGGTCCCGGAACAGGGTGCGGTTCACCAACCCGGTCAATTGATCGTATTGGGCGAGGTACATCAATCGTTCCTCAACCCGCTTCCGCTCGATCGAATAGCGTATGGCGCGTGCCAACAAGTCCGGGTGTCCCTGGCCTTTTACCAGATAGTCCTGCGCTCCCTCCTGCACGGCCTGGAGGGCGAGCGTCTGGTCGTCAAATCCGCTCAGGACCACGACTGGCATCGACGGGCTGGCCGCCTGTACCTGCCTGACGGTCGCCAAACCATTTGCGTCAGGCAGCGAGAGATCGACCAGGACGGCATCGAACCGGTCTCGGCTGAGACAGACCAATGCCTCAGCCATGGTTGTTACATGCGTCACCTCAAACAGCTCGACGCTCCACTCAGCGAGAATGTCTTTCGTAAGCTCTGCGTCGACTGAGTTGTCCTCGACCAGGAGCACCTTGATCATCGTGCGCTGTTTTCCCTGTGCCACCGGCGCCGTACCGGCGGGGACTGGCTCGTTTACCTCTGCTGACGCCTAGCAAGGTAGAGGATCGGCGTGCCGGTTGTGAACGTACATGGCCCGATTATACGAGAAGCCATTGATGTCACAAGCGTTTTGCGAAATACCGGTTGGTCGAAAGTCCGGTTGCTCACGGGTTCTGACCTATTGAGGGGGTTAAGAACAGGTGGATAGATGTGGAAGGCTTAGAACGAATTCAGGTGCGCTGAGTAGAGGCTGCTGGGATAGATGCCGGTGGGGACACGTTCTGGTCCGATCGCCGCCTCACACGCGTAACCCTTTTCGAGTGGCCAGAGTAACGATTGTCCGAAAAACGAGCCCTTGATGTGAATATACCTGAACGTCACGCCCAGGCGAGCACCTTCTTCCCGTACGGCCCGGATGCAACTTTCCATGGTGGCTCCCCGTCTTGTGAGCAGGATCGGCTGTCCCGTCTGACTGTGAAAGACGGTATAGTCTTCAGCGCAGGCCGATAGGAGGAGAACGCAACAGAGCGCCGTGAGGTGCCGCACAACCTACCCCCGATGATCGGAGAAATGTGTACTGGAAGCGTGGGCCCCTCTCCAATGGTGAGACCGGTCTCTTGCGGGCTGGAGCGAGAAACCCTTGACCAGGCGGCCGAGACGAACCTGATCTCGGCCAGGCATGCGAATGAACTCCACGCCGAAGGTCCGTCCGTGTGTCCAGCGGACCCGTGCCAGTCCGACCGCCAACGGAGCCTGCTTGTCCGGGACTAAAATGCGGAGTTCCAGATAAGCCCCCGCTCCGATGTGTCGCTTGCTTTGGATCGCGCATCCGGGAACCGAGAGATTGACCACCGTGCCTTCCCCGATGAAATCGTCGCCGGAAAAAATGATCGGAAATTCAGCGCGAATTCTGGGACAGTACCGGATCTTCGCCATGGTGATCGCGTCTCCTGCAGATGAGAATCGGAATCTTAGGCTATCACACTCGACGAGGGTGGAGCGATCCCCCCTCCTTCAGAGGGGGAAAGTCTAGCAATGCCATGAACACATTGGGCAGTGCTTCATTGCGGTGCTCTGAGGCTACCTGTGCGGTCCTAAACATTGCGTGCAGCTTGGAGAAGGGGTGATTCGGAAAGAAATGTAGGTCTGAGCTGAAATGAGTGAAGGGCCGGCAAAAGCAAAGGGGCTAACCGTTGCACCGGCTAACCCCTTGCGCGATATTGCGTTGGTTGCGGGGGAAGGATTTGAACCTTCGACCTTTGGGTTATGCCTACCGCTCCAGCTTTCGCTGTCTGGCTAAGCCAGTTTGTAGTCTGGACTTTCCCTTCACCCTCGGACCAGCATCGCCGCCGTTAGGGTGCCTGCCGTCAAGTCTCTACACCTTCCCTCATGGATGCACCGCCACGAGAGCTTGGCTCGGGGTTACCCCGCTACCGGCTTCCCCGACTTTGACAGGTTTTCGCGCGTGGGTTTCCTCACGCGCAGCCCATTGCAGGATCAGAACAACGTCGTCTCGAAAGCGTGCGAAACGAAGTGGTTCTTTCTAATCCTGCGGATTGAGCCCAACGAGCTACCAGGCTGCTCCACCCCGCGTGCGGATGCTAACGAATGAGGTTCACGAAGTCAATCCTTCGACTCCTCCGCATTTCCTACCGGGGCGTGCTCCCTTGGGCATAGCTCATGGCCGTGTGCCTGTGGCTCGACTTTGCTCGTCACGGTGAGCTTTTCGAACCGTCGAACGGCAGGATTGACGCCGAGCGGAGCCATCGACCTCGTTCATCCGGACGGGGCAGGCGCCGTCGAAGCGTCAAGGCAAGCTGAACGCTGACGATGATCACCGTCGGCTTTTAGAGACAAACGCTGCGAGCGACGTTGATTTCGTCGAGGACGCGTGTTACAGGACCGTTCATGCGGATTGTCTTCATGGGTACGCCGGACTTCGCGGTGGCTTCGCTGGAGGCGCTGCTGGCCGCCGAAGATCCGGTGGTGGGTGTCGTGACACAACCCGATCGTCCAAAGGGAAGAGGTCAGGGGGTCGTCGCGTCGCCCGTCAAACAACTCAGTCGGCAAGCCGGCCTTCCGATTCTTCAGCCGACCAAGATGAAAGACCCGGCGTTCCTTGACGCGTTGCGAAGTTGGCAACCAGACATGATTGCCGTCGCGGCATTCGGCCGCATCCTCCCTCCGGTGATTTTGACGCTCCCGCCCAAAGGCTGCATCAACGTGCATGGGTCGCTGTTGCCGAAGTACCGCGGGGCGGCACCTATTCAGTGGGCGATCATCAACGGAGAGAAAGAAACGGGCATCACCACGATGATGATGGACGAAGGAATGGACACCGGTGCCATGCTGCTGCAAGAGGCCGTTCCGATCGGCCCCGCCGATACGGGGGGTACCCTCTCCGAGAAGTTGGCCAAAGTCGGGGGACGCTTGCTAGTGGAAACGATCAAGCGGCTCAAAGCGGGGGCTGTGACCCCTGTCGCGCAGGACCACAGTCAGGCCACTCTTGCACCGCCGCTCACCAAGGAGCATGGGCGTATCGATTGGTCGCTGGGCGCAGTGGAGATCGCCAATCGTGTCCGTGGAATGTCTCCCTGGCCGGGCTGTTACACCTATTATGACGGGGAACGATGGACCATCTGGCGAGCAAGTCCCGTTGAAGAGCCGACTTCCGCCGATCCGGGGACGATTGCCGCCGTGTCCAAGGACCGAATCTCCGTGGCCACAGGAGCCGGAGTACTTGTCTTCATGGAACTGCAGCCGGCCAATAGGCGCCGCATGACGGTCGCCCAGTATCTGGCAGGGCATGCTGTTCGGCCCGGAGCGCTCTTGCGGGGCGAGCCCTCAGGTCCTACGCCGGACGCGGAGCGAGATTCAGGACCGAAGGCTTAGCCATCCCCTGACCACGCCATGACTCCGGACAAGACTCCAGCGCTTCATTCAACACGCCAACACTCGCCCCAATCGATCGCGCTCAGGGCTAACCTCGCTTGTGCGCGCGCGGGGCTTGATCTTGACGAAGTGCTCAGGCGGCTGGGGAGCAAGAG
>CAZZPI010000127.1:0-6962 GCA_964655865.1 uncultured Nitrospiraceae bacterium | reverse complement strand
ATCGGCGGCGTGGGACAGTCCGTTTCGTTGCCGGCGTGGACGAAATGGAAGGCGACCTCCTTGCATTCCAATATAGACGCCAGGGCCAACGCGGCATCCACGGCCGGCTGCGGCGATGGCACAGTGGCGAGTGGAATCAGGATCCGGCGCAGTCGGACTGTTCCAGAATCCTTGGCGATGAAACCTTCGACGTGCGTGGGAACGAACAGAGTCTTGGCGCTGCCGGCTCGCGCGATGGTTTCGGCGACCAACCGGTGCGTCCATCGACTCATCCCGTCGTACTGGTGGGTTGAAAGCACGATGAGCTCCGTCGGGTGGAGCGCCAGTCGATCCAGAATGGCTTGAACCGGATTATCGGAGAAGGCCCGGATTTTCCTGACGGCCACACCGAGCTCGGCGACGGCTTGCTTAGGGGCGTTGTCCGCCAAGATTCCCCATTTGGCCAACGTCGGACGTACCTTCGGGAAATCTTCGAAGTCTTCCCTCGTCACGGTAGGATCGACGTGCATGATGCTGAACTCCGCCTGGGCGAGGAGCGCGAGCTTCAGCGCATGCACGAATGCGATGTGGCTGTCCTCCGTGAAGTCCGTGGGGTGAAAAATCTTCTTGGAGGCGAAGCCGGGCGCAACCGCGTTGCTGCTCATGTACCTCCCGCCTGGTTATCGTGACAGGCGCCGTATCATCTGCTCCGGCGTGGGCGTTTGGGGTGCGTAGAGCGTGCTGTAGCGGCTCTGGGCCTGGGCCATGAACGACGGCAAGGAGTCTGATGGGGCGCTCAGCAGCGTCCCGAGCGAGCCGAGATACTCTCCCGAGCCGCGGGCGATGTCTTGCTCCAGGTTGTCGGCATTGACGGTGGCAAAAGCGACGGCCTTCTGCTCGGGGCGTAGGAGCCCGTCCTCCGTGAACCAGGTCCTGCCGGACGTGGTCCCGGTAATGTTGGACGTGGTATCAGTCGTTTGCTTGAAGGTCGCTTTCAACGTGCAGGCTGAGAGAAAGAGGGCAAAAAGCGCGGCAAGACTGAACAGGGAACTCAAGCGGCGCATGGTGCATCCTCCTTATTTGAACAGTGCCGGACCACGAGTGAGAAGGGAACAAACCCACTATAACATAGGCGCTGGCCGACAATTCCGGAAACGAATAATCTGCACCCCCCGGCTCCATCGGCAACGCACGCCGTCTCGTTTATCTGAAGCTACCGGGTTGTGAGCACGAACTCCACGACGATACGAGCCGCCGGTGACGGATCGGCGGTAGCCACGTAGACGGCCTGTTCCACGGGTGTGCCCGCCTGGTTCGGGCTGATCCGATCGATGAGCAGCCCGGCGCTCGGCTTCAAAGCCGTTGCCCTCGGATCTCGCTGAGGCTGCCGTGTGTAGAGGACGAGCACATGTGGCTGGTGACTCTCCGGCTGCTGCTCTCCGAGGCGGCCCAGCGAAATCCGGTACCGTGTGCGCGCGAGGACCGGTTCGGAGCCTGCAGGCCCTGATTCGGGCGGAAACACCAATCTCTGCTCGCCGGCCTGCAACTCTTTCCAAACGTAGAGATACCCGGGCTGATTCGTTTCCAGCGTGAGGATCGGTTCAGCGCCCTCACCGAGCGGGCTGTCCGGAGCCACTTCCAGCTCGGTACCTCCAGGTCCCTGGATGAGAAGGCCATAGCGCAATGCGAGAGGGGGGCGGTTCAACGTTCGGCCGCCCTCGATGGCGGCAAACGGCTTCATCGGGCGGTCGGCTCGTGGGGCTTCCTTGCGTTGAGGTTGCGTGCGAAGTTCAGATTCCATTTGAAGAGGCACTTCGAGCTGTCTGCGGCCTTGCGGGGCGGATTCGGCATGAGATTCATCGATCGCTACATAGAACAGTGCGCGGGCTCCTTCTCCGGGGGCCGGAGCCGCCGGGCCTTCTGCTTTCCCGCTCGTCGTTGGCGGTGACGCCGGCTGAGCGGTGCCGGCCTCTCCAGGCGGGGACGCTGACTTTCCCGTGCCGGCCCTTTCCTCTGCCGGAGCCGTGCGCATTGTCTGCCGTTCATCCCTTGGTTGGAAGGGGATCGGAGCGTCGCCGGCTGGAACCTGTTCCCTTAAGGGCGCTTGGGCCTGAGGCGTAGGAGCCGACGCGGTTTCCTTGGGTGTGGATTTTCGCAGACCACCGGCCGACGGGTCCCCAGGTTTATCGCCGACCAGGTCGGCTTGCTTTCCTTCCGTTGTCGTGAGAGGAGGCTCAGCAGGGCGTGGTGCTGATTCCTGGGTCGGACCGACGACTTCCGGACCGGACTGCTGTGGGCCGTGTGTTGCCTCCATGGCGATCGTCTTAGACTGCGGTCTCAGGTGGTCCTGATAGATGCGTTGTCCGAGCACGACTGCCAGCACAAGCGTGGCCAGGCCGCCGGCCCAGGCGAGGTTGGCCGGTCGTCGGAACCAGTCGGCGACGGCCGTCCGCCATGGTGGTGCTTCGGAAGTGCGCCCAGTTTGTAACGCGGCGAGCACTTGTCTCCGGGCGATCGGGTCGTCCAGCAACTCCTTCAACGCCTGTTCGTCCGCGATGGCGTTAAACAGAGACTGGTCCTGCAAGGCGGCTTGAAACAGTCGTTGCCGTTCGTCGGGCGTCAGCGTCCCCGTTGCGTATTCAACCAGGAGTTTTTCCAAATCATGCTCAGGCATCGTCAAGGCAGAAGGTCTATCGTGAAGCGCTCAGCATTCATAATTCATAATTCATAATTCATAATTCGGATCTCACTCCCACCCGCCTCCCATCAATTCGAGCAGCCGTTTCCGGCATCGGTGGTCCCACGTATAGATCGTGTTGATTGAGGTTTGATGCATCAGCTTCTGGATCTCTGGAAAGCGCCTGCCTTCGAGCTTGAGCCGAAAGAGCTCGCGACAGCGGTCACCCATCTGGCCGAGTGCCGCGATCAACCGTTCAACTTGGCGCTTCCGATCCAGTTGCGTCGGCGGGTCGTCGCCGGGATCGGGCAGATTCAATGTTTCCACAGACTCCTGATTATACTCGCCGCGACGCAGCGACTTGCGATGGAGGTCCAACATCTTGAATCTCAGGACTTGAAAAGAGAGCGGCACTAACTCATCAAGCGCGGTGACGTTGGCGTATTTTTCATGCAGCACGATCATGACCTCTTGAGCCAAATCTTCAGCGCTCTCCCTCCATCCTCGTGATGTCGCGAAGGCGACGATCCGTTCACGGAGCTGCAGGAGAATCTGTTCTCTCTCCATCACGGGTCAACAAGATACGGCGAGCAGTTGGCCGACGGAGCCGAAACGTACCCCCAGATGACGACAGACTTCGTGTTGTCTGTCGAAACGGTTCTGCGTGCGTATGAGTTCCCTCAAGGCTCCAATGCCGATTCGCCCCCACGTTGCGAAGCGAAACACCGACAACGGATAGTCGGTGCCGAACAGCAGGCGACCGTGGACCTCCGGATGTCGGCGCAAGTGCAGCAGCATCCTGAACCGGTTCGGATGGGTCAGCGCCGAGATATCGGCATAGAAGTGGGCGTATAGCCGTGCAAACTCTTGCAGCGTGGGCAAAAACTTCTCATAGACCATCAGGCCGTAACTGCAGGCGTGGGCGGCGATGACCGTCACGCCTTCCTCCAAAGCGACACGGAGCCGGATCGGATCGCCGAGCGACTGATCCTTGCCGTTCAAGCTGAACTCGTAGCCCACATGGCTCAATAACGGTAACCGGCGCTCGGCTAACGCGCGATAGAAGGGTTTGTACTGTGGAGCGGCAGGGTCGAATAGTTGCGCGTTCGGCAACACTTTGACCAGCACGGCCCCGGCATCGGCGCAGCGATGGACTTCCTCCGCCGCGTCACGGCGCTGCGGGTTGATGGATACGCCGGCGAGAAACTCGTTCGGGTAGGTCTGTGCCGTCCGCAGAACGTAATCGTTGCCGATCAAAAAATCTGTGCGGGCATGATCAAGACGTCCGTCGGGACCATACACGCCGTCCATCCCGAGCAGCACGGCTTTCTGCACGAACCGGGAAGCCCGTAGCTCCCGGAGCAGATCGTCGAGGTATTGTTGGTTCGCTCGCCTCGGATCAGCGACAGGAAGATCGTGCTTCCACAAGAGGAAACGAAATATCGGACTCCGTAGGATGCGAGGGGAAATGTAACAGCCGTTGCCGGCATCCGGCAGGGCAGCTAAGTGCACGTGGCAGTCGATCAGCGATTTGTCGGTCGGCATGTGTTAGTCGCGAAGTAGTAATCAGTTGTCGGCCATCAGTTCACAGCTTCAAATCCCATCGCGGATTGTTCCCGACTAAAAACTGCGAACTGAGAGCTGACAACTACACTCGCTCCCTGAGTCGTTCCACGGCGATCTGCTTCAACCGTTTCAGGTCGAGCTTGCCGCTTCCCAGCACGGGCAGGCTCTCCACCTTCACGAAGTTGCTCTTCGCGGGAAGGAACAAATTTGGCAGGCCGCTGGCGGCGGCTTTGTTCAGCACCTCCGGAATGCGTGATTCATCGCAGGTATACAGCACCGCTAATTGTTCACCCTTGCGTTCGTCCGGAATCCCCGTCACGGCAAAGGTCGCGATCTCGCCCCCGGAGGCCTGATTCAGCGCCTCCTCCACTTGTCCATGCGGGACCATCTCCCCGCCGATTTTCGAGAAGCGCGAGAGCCGATCGGTGATTTTCAAGAACCCGTCTTCGTCCACGAGGGCGATGTCGCCGGTGACGTACCAGCCGTCCTGCATCACCTTGGCGGTAAGGTCGTCCCGTCCCAGGTAGCCTTGCATCACGTTGGGCCCTTTCACCAACAACATGCCCGGTGTATCGGGAGGCAAGGGGTCGAAACTGTCGGGATCGACGATGCGGACGGACACGCCGGGCAGCGGCTGGCCGACCGTGCCGCGGCGCGAGGCCGGTTGGAAGAACCCGGCGGCGCGGAAGTCGGGACAGTTGACCGCCACCACCGGGGAGCATTCCGTCACCCCATACCCCTCTATTGGGCTGATGCCGAACCGATCGTGAAAACTCTGCGCCTGACGCTCTCGCAGTTTTTCCGCTCCCGTCAGGACGACGCGTAGCGAGCCGAATTGGTCGGGCGTGCATCGGCGTTGGTAGAGTTGCAAGAACGTCGGGGTGGTGACCAGGAACGTAATGCGATACTTATGCACCAGCTCGCCGATGGCGGCCGCGTCCAACGGCGAGGGATGAAAGACCATGCCTGCTCCATGGTGCATGACCAGCCAGAACACGAGATAGCCGAACGAATGAAAGAACGGCAAAATACCGAGGACCCGCTCATTCGGGTAAAGGGCCAAGACTTGAGCCGCGGCCTGGGCATTGGCATCGATGTTGAAGTGCGACAACATGACGCCCTTCGGCTCCCCTGTGCTGCCGCTGCTGAATACGATGGTGGCGAGATCGCCCATACTGACCCGTCGCGACTGACCGCACGCCAGTTCGATGAGGCGGATCGGCGCGAGGAGAGTCAGGAGCATCGCAAATGCCTTCTGCGGCCCCCCGATATGTCGGCGCAAGTCTTCCAAGAAAAGAATCGTGGGACCCTCGGGAAGCTCCAGCTTCGCCTTTTCCAGGAAAGTGCGACTCGTGACCACTGTCCGCAGGCCGGCTTGTCTGGCAGCGGACTCTAACCCGGCGCGTCCTGCGGTGTAGTTCAGATTCACCGCCGTCTTCCCGCAGAGAGTCGCTGCCACGTTGACGAGCGCGCCCGCGACGCTCGGGGGCAGATATAAGCCCACATGCCGCTGGTCTTCCCAGTAGGGCCGCAGCGCGCGTGCCAGCGCGATGGCGCCGATCAGCGCCTGGAGGCCTGACACAGACGGCCGCGTGGCATCGGCCATCATCATGCGGAAGGGATGCCGTCGCATCGCATGAATAAACCCGACATGGAGCGGAACTCGTTCCGACTTCCGCAATTGCCAAGCGGCCTCACCCAGTTCCTGAACCGCCGTCCGAAGTTCATAAGCGGGAGTGTCGGGCGGGAGAGGCCGTCCGAACGAGACTGTGACCGGATAGGGCACCCGCTCCGGCCATTTCGTGAAGAACCGTCCTCGCGCGTAGCTGAAGATGCTGCCCCACACGCGGTCGAGGTGCACAGGCACGACCGGCGTCGATCGGCCCTTCACGACCCGTTCGAAGCCGCGCCGGAACGGCAACATGGTGCCGGTCCTGGTAATCTGGCCTTCCGGGAAAATGCACACCAACTCTCCGTCGTCCAACGCCTTGCCCGCGTCGCGCAACGCGCGCAGGACCGCGCGCGGCCCGCCGCCTGGAACGAGCGCGATGACCTTCATGGCTCGCATCAACGGGCGGAACAGAGGATACTCGGCGTATTGCGCATCCACGATGAAGCGAATCGGCCGATCCAGGCTGGCCATCAGCAGCAAGCCGTCGACGAACGACACGTGATTCGGCACCAGTAAGGCCCCACCGGTCGCGGGCACATGAGCCTGTCCCAGAAGGCGGACGCGATAGATAGTGTTCGTCAACAACACGAGCACCAGGCGCAGCAGGGCGTCCGGCAACAACCAGAGGGACCAGAAGAGTCCGCCGGCCGTCACCGTGGCTGTGGCCAGCAAGATCCCTGTGGTCGAGATGCCCGCATTCGCCAAGGCTCCACCGCTGAGGGAACCGAGAAGCACGCCGGTGAATACGCAGGTGTTGGCGAAGGCGATGACCGCTCCTCGCCGGTCCGGCGGCGATTTCCATTGGATGATGGCGTTCAGCGGAATGAAGATGAACGCGCTGGCCACGCCCAGCAGGGCCATGAAGATCAACGTTCCGACGAACGCCGGAGCGAGGAACCCCGTCAAGAACAGCATGGCCGCCGTGCCCAGGGCTCCCAGCGGGATCAGCCCATATTCCACGCGGGACCGTGACAGACGGCCGACGATCAAAGCCCCACCTCCGATACCGATAGACAGGACCGTCATAGGCATGCCCGCTTGCCAGTCGGAGAGGCCGAGGACCGCTTT
>CAZZPI010000126.1:0-6985 GCA_964655865.1 uncultured Nitrospiraceae bacterium | reverse complement strand
CGAAGTGTTTCGCGGCGACCGGATCAATACGGCCGCTCGATCACTCGTCCGCCTGCTTCTAGGCCCTGGGACGATCGTGACTGTCCGCGAGTTATCAACGATGACGCTCAAGGAGGACCCAAATCAGGTTCATGTGGAGGTCGATGGTGGCGCGCTGGGCCTGACCGTCCTTCGACAAGTGATGAGCGCCGGCAAGGGGTTCGAGATCAGGACGCCGCACGCGGTGGCCTCAGTGCGTGGCACCTTGGTGATTGCTGAAGTGCCTGGCCCTGAAACGCTGAAACATTACTGCGCGAAGAACGCAAGCGAGTGTTTCCACGTTCTCAAGGGAGCCATCGAGGTTCGGGGACTGGCGGAGGATCCCTCCCTGGCGGTGAGAGTGGGCGAGTCGGAAGGTATTAGTGTTATCGACGGCAAGCTTGGACGCGTTGTCCGTATGTCCGATCATGTGATTGCGGACCTGCGCCGGTGGTTCCGGGAAGAGTACGACGAAAAGGAAGCCCCTTCTCCTTCACCCTCTCAGTAATTCAATTCGACAAGCGCTCGACAGCCGGGGCATGTGGGGGGACGTGCTCCGGTTGCCTTTTGCGCGTGGATCGCCGGACTGTGGGAATCGCATCTTGCGGCGAGCAAAGATCGCGTCATGAGAATCTGGTGGCGCGGTCGTAAATCTCTCGCTGAATTTGAGCGGAGAGACGAAAGGGGTGGTGCTACGGAACCGGTTCGCGACGCTCGCTGAGAGTCGGCTGGCCACTACGTTTGGCCGAGGCACTCTGGTAAGCGTTAGTACAGAGGGGCTTGTGGTCCCCAGCGCAGTCCCGCCAAATCGGGGTCTTCGCCCTCAGCGACTTGAGGTCGAGCTGCCTTTTCGGCCTTGCGTTGTGCGCGGCGGGCTTCTTTCTCGTGTCGTTTCTGTAGGCGGGCTTTCTCGCGATCCCGCTTTGCGAGGGTGGTCTTGCTTGCGCGTGCGATGGCGGCCTCCTTCTGTTCAGGACACTGTGTGATCGCCTATCCGTGATGGATAGCCTGCCGGGTCATCCAACCGCGGAGCACGGTTCTGGGAGTGCGGCTCACTCCGTGGCCCCTCGCCGGCGTTTCCGCTCTTGAAGGCTCGGTTCGTGCGTTTCAAGAGGCTCGGAATCTTTGGAAACGGAACGGGACCTGGTCCCGGCACCAAACCCCCGGCTGGCTAAGGAGCTGACTTGGCGCCGGATGTCCTCCATGGATAGCGATGAGGCCTCCTCGGCCGGATCTTGGAGCCCCAAGACAGCCCACCGAATCTTGGGCTTGGACGAGGGGAGAACCCGTTTGCGCGCGGCCTTACCGACTTTCCATCCAAGTGAAATCTTCATGGTCCACTCCTGATGAGAGCTGGTTGTGCTCCTTGATGGCAAGGAAACGAAACCCACATCTTCTCCATCAAGGAGACCAGGCACGGACACCCATCCGCGCCCAGCCTTTCCCAGTGCCGCTCGGCGAAAGAGGGGTGGAACCGTAAGAGCAACGCAGGGCTCAGTATCGCTAGGACCAAAGGGAGGGATGTTTCTGGGGCTCGTACGGTGATGTACCCTAACACGCCGCTGGTGGAGAGTCAAATGCAAAGTCCCATGGGCCGGTGTGTCAACCGGCGCCGCCGATCTAACAGGCTGCGGAAAAACTCGCCGTTCACCCTTCGACAAGCTCAGGGCGAACGAAGGCTGTGCTGAAAATCAAGGGTTTTCCCCGTTCGTGGTGAGCCTGTCGAACCACAAAATGAGTTTTTCCGCAGCCTGCTAAGAATGCCACCCGGCCAGAGCAGCTCCAGTGAGCCTTCTCCCGCAGGTCAAGCTTTCAACAGGAGGCTTGCAGGCGGGATTAGACCATCAAACGCGGCCTCCCGGTATCGGCCGACGCCAGAAGGCCTGAAGGCTTGAATTCTTAGGAGAGTCGGGGTAGGGTACGCCTGCGTGACGACCCCAATCACATACCTCCGCAAAAAGACGCGAGACATTAACCACGTTCTCATCGTTTACCCCTTCACCTACGTCAATCCGCTGGCCAACTATCCTCCTCTTGCAGCCGAATACCTACAAGCCGGCGTGATCGCGGCCGGCAGGCGATCCACGCTGCTCGACATGCGATTCGAGAAAGACATCACGCAACACATTGAGTCGGCTGACTTGGTGTGTCTGTATGGGTTCTTCGAGGACTGCTCGATTTTCGGCAAGTGGGGGATTCATGTGATCCGTGAAGTGCTCGACCTCGTACCGTCACACATTCCTGTCGTCGCGGGAGGAACCGGTTTCTCCAACCCCGAAGAGGCGCTGAAGGCTTATCCGAAAATCGACGTCATCATTCGTGGCATTCCGAACGAACCCATCAAGGAGTTGCTCGAAGCGGGCTCGCCTGAGTCGGTCAGAAACCTCGTCTACCGTCGAGGCGCGGAATTCGTGCGGACTCCCAGCATCGTCCACCCGCTTTCCAACGAAATCTATCCGAAGCGGAGTCTTCGGAACCCTCGGTACGAGTACCGGTTCATCGGCATTCCGGTCGATCTGGTCCGTGCCGCCGTCGGGTGCAATTATCGGTGTCGATTCTGCTATCAGTACGGGAAAGACACGGAAGGAAATTTCCTTCGGTGGCAGGGGCGCTCCCCGTCTAGCCAATTCCGCGAGTTGTCCGAGATCGTAGCGCCGATCGTGCTGTGGGTCGACGACGACATGACGACGGACATGGAAGCGCTCAGCCGGTTGGGTGATCTCCTGATCGATCATGGAGTCGAGAAGATTCTGATCGGCACGGGCCGGCCGGATCACATTTTGGAGAGTTCCGTAACTGTGCTCCAGAAACTTGAGCGGGCAGGGCTCTTCGCGCTCGCCTTCGGCGTGGAATCTCTCAAGGATGACACGCTCAAGTTCTACCGCAAGGCCCAGACGAGAGCAGAAGTTGAACGGGCCATGGAGATGATGAACGAGACCAATATCCTGCTCGTGTGCAACTTCCTTCTGGGATCACCGGGGGAAACGCGGGCCGATATGATGGAAGCGTTGGAGTTCGGCCGCCGATGGAACGTCGATACCCTCGTCACAAACCGGCTGCGGGTGCCGGAAGGGTCCGAGATTCACGCCCTTGTCTTCGATCCCGCGACAGGCCGCGAGAAACCGGGAATGGAGCGGGTCGGCGGGGAGGAGCTCAATCGGATCAAGGCGATGATCAAGTTTGGGCAACGGACGCCGTTCAGGCTCCTTCTGACCCTCTGCAAGATCTACCGGCACCGCGGGCTCGCGCTGGATCCGTTGTACCTGGTGTGCTGTCTCGTCGAGACCCTGACCAAGCAGACATGGCTGGAGAAGACTCGCCTGGTGCCTATCCTGCTGTTTCTTCCCAAGAAGCTCGCCCTGCTTCATTCGTTTCGTACGGCTTCGCGCATGGCGGCCGGTCTCGCCACGCCGCCGGTTCGTGTCCTGAATTGGCTGTTCGAATCCATTGACCGCAGGCTCCACTTGTCCACTGCGGTGTTGCCGAAAGTGTTCGACTTATGGAATCTGCGGGTCATGCGCGTCCTCAAGCATCGCGCCCAATTGACGCGAAACACTCCGACATCAAGCCGCGTTCCCAGCCTGTAACGAATCTCTCCGGATCAATCGGATAGCAGAGTTTCCTCTTCCAGTGTTCGGCCTGGCTCGTGGGACTACGGTTTAGTTGGCCCCGATTCAGCGAGTCGTTCGGGCTAATGTCTCTTTTTTGGGTACAACCTATTGTTGTTGTGGGTCCAACGATCAAACTCCCGGCGCCTGGAGGCCGGCCAGGGGCGCGGGGTGATGGGAGGGCCGAATACCCCTCGAAAGTAGGGGGCGGTGCATGAAATCGTCTAAAGCGTGGACGGTGAGGGTAGTCCGGTGCTAGAAGAATTCATCACACGACAGCATGATCTTTCCAAGGGTGATCGCCGGCATCATTGCGGTCTTTCTGGCTAGTGGGGCTCCTCTCGCCCTGCGGGCCCAAGTTCCTCCTCCCTCAGGTGAACGCTATACACTCTTGCTCCCGAGTGATCCTTTCAAGTGGGAACATTCGCTGAATGAGCTGGGGCAGCGGGGATGGGATGGCATCCTCGCGCTTCAGCCGGCGGTAGGCGGTCTCACGCTTCATTTGGTCACTTTCATCAAGCCCGCGAACGTCAAGACCGTGGCGTACAAGGTGATTGTGGCCGAGTTCTCTACCAAAGGCGATCCTTCCTTGATCGAAGCCACGAGACTCCAACTCGAAATCCAAGGGAACGCGTACAGCCAGAATGGGTGGCAATTGGTGCAGCCACTCACAGGCTCGCACGGCGTCGACAAGGCGTTCCTGGCGCTGATTTTCAAGAAGCCCAACCAATAAAGTTTCCGAGCCCCTTGCTTCGCCCGTTGGTCCGGCGGCCTGCGCGCACGGCTCCCGTCGCGTGCTCGTCATTGCCTTGGTTCCAGCCTTTTCGTACAATCGCGGCGGACTCCTCCCGCGGGTGATGCAATGATCACATGGTTGGGCCGACGAGTTCTCGAGGGGCTGAACTACGCGTGGGCCATCTGGAAATTGATCGTCGATGCCGTACGGAATGTTCTCCGTCCGGAGCAACGCGGAGGCCGCGCCGCCTTGCAGGTAATCGTACGGCAGGTGCTGTTCACCGGGGTGGATGCCTTGCCGGTGACCAGCGTCATCGCCCTGTTGTTGGGCATGATCATCATCATGCAGGCCGGAACTCAACTGCCGAAGCTTGGCGCGAGCGGGCTCTTGGGAAATATCATCGTCTTGACGGTCATCCGAGAGCTCGGGCCGCTGATCACAGCGGTGATCGTCATCGGCCGTTCAGGCGCGGCCATCACGACGGAGCTCGGGAACATGTCGGTAGGGCGAGAGATCACAGCCCTTACGTTGATGGGCATTCCGGTCGGCCGCTTTCTGGTGATGCCACGCGTCATCGGCATGGTCATCGCGTTGATCTGCCTGACGCTGTATTTCGACGCCGTGGCCGTGTTGGGTGGGTTCATGTTCGCGCAATTGAAGCTCACGGTGCCCATCGATGCCTTCATTCAGGGAGTCACGCGCGCGCTGTCGTTTCGAGACGTGGGACTCACGGCGCTGAAGTCGCTCTCCTTCGGGCTTGCCGTGGCGGCGATCTGCTGCTATCACGGGTTGGCGGTACGGTCCTCGTATACCGAAGTGCCCCAACAGACAACGAAGGCGATGATCAATGCCGTGACGATGTGTCTGTTGTTGGACATCATCATCTCGCTGCCGGTGTATCTCATATGACGTCGGTTCTCGAATTAGACGGGGTGGTAACCGAGTTCCAGGACCAGCCGGCACGAAGCAACCTCAGCCTTTCGATCCAGGCCGGCGAGTTCGTGGTCGCGCTGGGGCCGTCCAGATCCGGGAAGAGCCTCTTGCTGGAGCTTTGTGCCGGCCTGATGGTTCCGAACGAAGGCTATGTGCGGGCGCTCGGACAGCGGTGGAATGAACTGGCGGAGGAGGAGACGCTCCTGCTTCGCCTGCGGATCGGCACCGTGCTGCAAAAGCCCGGGCTGTTGAGCAACATGACCCTGTTCGACAACGTGGCGCTGCCGCTCCGGTATCATAACCCCGGCCTGTCGGCGGCAGACATCGAACGTCGGGTCATGGGACAGTTACAGCCCCTGGGCATCTGGAACTTGCGCCAGCACTTTCCCTCCCAACTCAATCCTGGTGAGATCCGCTGTGGAGCTATCGCTCGTGCCCTTGTCTTACAGCCCGAACTGCTCCTATTGGATGATCCCGTCGAAGGGTTGGACGCTGCGTTCGTGGACCGATTGGCTCGCCACCTCCTCGCTCTGCGTGAGCGCCAATCCCTCACCGTGTTCGGGACTCTGCGGGCATGGTCGCCGGTGGTGGAGTCCGCCGATCGTATTCTCTGGATCGAGGAGGGACGCATCGGCTGGCAGGGGCCGAGAGGAGAGTTCGAAAAGACCGTGGGCCAGCGGATTTGGAAAACTGTGAATCGGCGCGAGGGCGGAAACCCCGAAGCCATGAGGTGACTGATGAAGATGCACTATTCGCACGGGATGACCAGCGACCGTATCGCCCAGATTGTGGGGCTGTTCGTTCTGATTCCTCTCATCGGCCTCGTGGTCGTCGGGTATTTCATGGCGACGGCGGAGCATCTGTTCGAACGGAAATTTCATCTCAAGGCCTCACTCAGTAAGTCCTACGGCCTGGAGCCAGGTGCCCCGGTCATGATGTCGGGGTTTCAAATCGGACGGGTCCGGCAGGTGGAGCTCAACGAACGGGGTCGGGTCGACGTGTCCTTGCAGTTGCTGGCGAGGTATCAGCCTATGGTGCGGGAGGGGGCGGAGGCGTCCGTGAGCAGGAGTGGTGTGGTGGTGGGCCAAACGGTCATTGAGATCGGGCTCGGCGATGAGCGTGCGCCCGCCCTCACGGATGGAGCGACGATTCGAGTGTCCGAACCGAGGGACATCGCCGAGTTGATCAGCGAAGTCCAGCCGGTCTTGAACGCGGTGAAACAGACGCTGCTCCGCGTTGAAACCATCACGCAGGAGCTCCAGTCGGCCGTGCAATCGGGCGGCAAAGCCATTGAGCAGGTCGCAACAGCCAGCCAGGAATTGCCGGAGATGGTGCAATCGGTCAAGCGGACTGTGGCCTCGGTGGAACAGACGGTCCGCACATTGCCGGACGTCACAGGCTCCGTACAAAAGACGCTGAAGACGGTCGATGGAATCGCCGGCGACGTGAAGCAACTGACGGCACGGCTGCCCGCCGTTCTGGATACGACTCAAGCGACCGCGAAAAGCGTTCAAGGATTGTCGGAATCGGTCAAGACGATGACCGATGATATCGGTCCCATTCTCCAAAGTACACAGGCGGTGATCGACGACCTCGCGACGATCACCCGGGGGGCCAAACGCACGTTTCCCATCAGCCGCTTCGTCGCCAATGCCGGACAAGCACCGGCTGCGGGGAAGGAGTCCGGGAC
>CAZZPI010000125.1:0-7002 GCA_964655865.1 uncultured Nitrospiraceae bacterium | reverse complement strand
GCCCGTTTCACCAGGAAAAAACTCCTTCTTTCACGGTTAGCCCTTCGCGACAGATCTTCCACTGTTTCGGCTGCGGTGCCGGCGGCAACGTATTTACCTTCTTAACGAGAATCACGGGGGCCTCCTTCCCTGAGGTCGTGCGGGAACTCGGCGCCAAAGTCGGCGTGGAGATTCCCGAGAGTCATGGCTCTGAAGGACACACGCGCGCAGTGTCCGGTCGACTCGAACAATTGAATCGCGAGGCGAATCTGTGGTTTCAGCGCCAGCTCGCCGATTCCGAGGTGGGGCGAGAGGCAAGGGCTTATCTTGCGCACCGAGGGATTCAGCCTGCCACCGTCGAGCGATTCGGCTTGGGCTTTGCCCGGTCCGAATGGGACTCCTTAGTGGCGACGATGACCAAGGCGGGCTATACCGAGGATGAGCTCATCCTCTCGGGGCTGGCCGTTGCGCGGGAAACGGGAGGAGGCGCCCGCAGGAGCGGCAGCGGGTGCTATGATCGATTTCGTGGGCGCGTCATGTTCCCGATCAACGATGTCCGCCGGAGGGTCGTGGGGTTCGGGGGAAGGGTTTTAGACGAGCAGGGCCCGAAATATTTGAACTCGCCCGAATCGCCGCTGTTCAAGAAGGGGACGACGCTTTACGGATTGGATCTGGCCAGGACCGCGGTCACCGCTGCGCATACTTTGATCATCGTGGAGGGCTATTTCGACGTGGTCGCGCTCCATCAGGCCGGCATCACCCATGTGGTCGGGACGCTCGGGACGGCCTTGACTGCGGACCACGTCCAAACGATCAGACGCTATGCCCGCAACGTCATCCTTCTGTTTGATCCCGACCCGGCCGGCGTCCGCGCAGCCTTGCGGACGTTGGACCTGTTCGTCAATTCCGGCTTGAGCGTCAAGGTTGTGTCGCTCCCACCCGGTGACGACCCTGATACATTCGTGCGATCCCAAGGGGCGGATGCCTTTCTGGACCTTCAGAGGAAGGCGCCAAGCTTGTTGGATTTTGCGTTGGAACGAAAACTGGACGGCGCCGACCGGGGAAGTATCGAGGAGCGCATCAGAACGGTGGACGAGATTCTGCGCATTCTCCAGAAGAGTGAGCATCCCATCGAGCGGGACGAACGATTCCGACTCGTGGCTGAACGGTTGGGGATCAATCACCAACGATTGATCGAACGGTATCCTGCCCTGCGTCCGCAAGAACCGAGGCGGATCGTTCGGCCCGGGTCGTCCATCACACCAGTGTGTCGTCTCAAGGTTCCGGCGGAGGAACGCGACCTTGTGCATTTGCTGTTGCAGGGGCGGTTGCAGGGGTCGGATATCTCGTGCTTGACCGGGGAGATGTTTTCCACTCCATCGCTACGGCGGCTGGTGGAGTCGGCCCTTCGACATGTCGGGGCGGACGGTCGGGTGGCCCTCCGGGACTTGTTGGATGAGGCAATGAACGATCCAGAATGCGCGGCGGTCGCGACGGAATTGTCGTTGCTCGACCAGCATTACGATGACGAACGGGCGTATGTCAGCGGCTGTCTGGACCGTTTGGCGCGCAAGAGATCGGATGCGCGGCTGCGCGATCTGATTGAACGGCTGAAGGCGGCGGAACGCGATGGTCGAGTAGACGACGCTCGGTCACTCAACGCGCAAGTGAATGAGCTGCGACTGCTCAAGGCTGGCGCTGCGGCTGGTTCCGGTCCGCGTGTAATCGCGAAGGAGTAATTATGCCGAAACAAGAATTGCTCGGAGAAGTCAAGAAGCTGATCTCCATCGGGAAAGAGAAAGGCTTCCTGACCTACGATGAGCTGAACAATACCCTGCCTGCCGAAGTCGTGGCCTCCGAGCAATTCGGCACCATTATGAGCATGTTCGGAGAGATGGACATCGAAATCGTGGATGCCCCGGACGGCGAGCGGGCTCACAAGCCCGCCGAGACCGAGGATGCAGGGGAAGAGGGCGAAGAGGGCGAAGCGCTTGAGGAGGGTGAAAAAGAGATCGATCTCTCGCCGGGGGCCCTGAGCAGGACGGACGATCCCGTGCGGCTCTACCTCAAAGAAATGGGCAGCGTCGCGCTGCTCAGCCGAGAAGGCGAAATCGAAATCGCCAAGCGCATCGAGGAAGGCAAGCGGGAGATTGCGTCTGTGGTCTACGGCATGCCGATGACGATCGAATTTGTCCTGTCTTTGCGGGAGCAACTCAAGAGCGGCAAGATCGACGTGCGTGAAATCGTGCCGGTGGTCGAGACGGAGGAAGAGTTCGAAGAAGAACCGGTCGAACGGGACTACGAAGAACTCCGTCAGAAAACGTTGGAAGGCTTGAACGCGGTTCGAAAGGTCTCCTCGACGCTCAAAGCGCTCTATGAGGCCAGCCGCCATGCCCAAAACGATCCGGCAAAGCAGAAGAGGGTCAAGAAGCAGATCGACGTGATTCGGCAGCAGGTCGTCGAGAAGATGGAGACCGTCAATCTGCACGCGGTGCTGAAGGACCGCATGGTGCAACGGGTGCGTGACCTGGCAGTCCAGATCCGAACTGCCGAGCGAGAGACCGCCCATTGCCAGCGTCGCTTAGGAGTGGGAGGGGAAACCGGTGCGGAACTGCTCCGGCGATTGGGGCGCTCGCGCAAGGACTTGCTCGCGGTCAAGCGGAAAACCGGTCTTTCGGAAGACACGCTGCAGGACATCAAGAAGGTTTACCTGGCCGCCAAGGCGCGCATTCGTCAGTTAGAGACCGAAGAAGCGTTGGTCTCGGCCGACGAGATCAAGGAGGCGGTTCGTCACCTGGATGTGGCGGAAGACAAGGTCAAGCGAGGCAAAGCGGAGCTGGTCGAGGCGAATCTCCGGCTGGTCGTCAGCATCGCAAAAAAATATACGAACCGCGGACTCCAGTTCTTGGACTTGATTCAGGAAGGCAACATCGGGCTCATGAAGGCGGTGGATAAGTTCGAGTACAAGCGCGGGTACAAGTTCAGCACCTACGCGACTTGGTGGATACGCCAGGCGATCACGCGCGCGATTGCCGATCAAGCGAGGACGATCCGTATTCCGGTTCACATGATCGAGACAATCAATAAACTGATCCGGACTTCCCGGCATCTGGTTCAGAAGCTGGGACGCGAACCAACCCCGGAAGAAATTGCCGAGCGCATGGACCTTCCGCTTGACAAGGTCCGGAAGATCTTGAAGATCGCGCGCGAGCCCATTTCGCTCGAAACCCCGATTGGAGAGGAAGAGGACAGCCATCTGGGAGATTTCATCGAAGACAAGAAGGCCGTTTCTCCGCTGGAAGCGGCCATTCGGTACGATCTCCAGCGTCAAATCAACAGCGCCCTGGAAACGCTGACGCCGAGAGAGGAGAAGGTGCTCCGGAAACGGTTCGGGATCGGTGAGGCCACGGATCACACACTGGAGGAGGTCGGCCAGGACTTCGAAGTCACCCGTGAACGCATCAGGCAGATCGAGGCCAAGGCGCTGCGCAAGCTGCGTCACCCCAGTCGGAGCAAGAAGTTGCGCAGCTTCGTCGAGAGCATGTAGAACCGAAGGGGCGTATTTGACTCCATTCTGGGAGGGGCCTAGAATCGGCCACCGGCTGGGCCCATAGCTCAGGTGGTCAGAGCGGCTGACTCATAATCAGCTGGTCCTAGGTTCGAGTCCTAGTGGGCCCACCACTCGGCTTCCTCATGATCGCCTGGCCGGGTGCCGTGACGAGGAGAGATGATAGTATGAGGAGATCGTCCATCCGTTATATTGGGGAGTCCGTTGAGCTCGAATCTGTCCCCACTTATTGAACTCCAGCATCTCGACCTCCGCCTCGCAGAACTGCGGGAGCAGCGGAGGAAAATTCCCGAACGTCTTGCCACCGCCGAAGCTCCCCTGAAAGAAGGCACTCAGCTCCTCCAGAATGCCATGGCTACCATGGAAGGTTTGGTGAAGGAGCGCCGTTCAAATGAAAAGGATCTGGAGGTGCACGAGGCCCAGACCGAGAAACTCAAGGCGCGTCTCTCCGAGATCAAGACAAATAAAGAGTACCAGGCCCACCTGTTCGAGATCGAAATCGCCAACAAGAAGCGTCGCGAGATTGAAGACAAGATCCTAGACTTGATGGAACAGATCGAAGGAACTCAGGGTGCCTTCAAGGAGATGCAAGCGAAGGTGGGCGAGGCGGAACGGGTCTTCTTGGCGGAAAAACAAACCGTCGATGCGCTGGCTTTGCAGCTCGACCGAGAGATGAGCGAACTTGAACAGAAGCAGTCAGAATGGGCCGCAAGGGTCGACAGAGCCCTGCTCGATCGCTACACGAAGCTCAAGGGCGCGAGGAAAGAACAAGCCTTGGCCGCGATCAAGGACGGGACCTGTTGCGGTTGTCGCCTGCAAGTGCCTCCCCAATTAGTGGCCCAAGTCAAACGTGCAGACGATCTCTATACCTGCCCCTATTGTCAACGTATTCTCTATTGGGAGAGTCCGGCAGTCGATGCCACGCAGTCAGCGCCAACCCTTGAGGAGACCGCCTAGCCTTCCAGCACTTCCCTAGTGGTTTTGAAGTGCATCTTCGCCACCGTTTTCAGCCGGTCCTTCCCGTGTTTCTTGACGACCATTCGTGCAGCGAGAGTCACGGCGGAGGAGGCTCCCTTGGGGAGCGTTGTTCCCACGTCATCGGACAGTCGCTTCAGGCGGATTAGGAATTCGGCGCGCGCCAGGATCGATGCTGCCGCGACCGCCAGGTCTTCTTCAGCCTTGGGTCGCTGCTCCAGACGAATGAGCTTCCCTTTTTCTTGCAGGGCATTCAGGATCAGTCGTTCGTCCCCGAATTGGTCGGCAATCGCCAAGGCACAGTCGACCTGCTGGAGTAGGTTTTCCAATGTGCGAGCATGTCCCCACGCCAGCAAGTGATTCAAGTTCTTGATCTTGGCGTAAAGCTCGTTGTAACGCTGCGGGCCGATGGCGACGATGCTGTGCGGGCAGATCTGACGGATATCCGGCGCCAACTCCAGAATGCGTCCGTCCGAGATTTTCTTGCTATCCCTGACCTGCATGAGGTGCAGTTCACCTTGCGTGATGCCGTCGATATAAACGGCGGCAATGACCAACGGTCCGAAGTAATCTCCCTTACCTGATTCATCAATCCCAATGTGAGGAGTGAAACTTGCCGGAGGCGAGGCATTCAACGTCAGGGGCTCCTGTGGAAAATCGCGATGGCGGCGCGGTAATCTAACAGAGCGGTGGGAGGTGGTCAAACGCAGATCGGGTCTTCGATGTGAGGTGGCTATGAAGCCTCGCGGTTTATCGTGGGTTCTCGTCTTCGGCGTACTCGCCTTGTTCACTTCTGTAGTCGGCTGCGAAACGAATCCCTATACGGGACGATCACAGTTACTCATGACTTCTGTTTCACAAGAAATGGAATTGGGCGCGCAAGCCTATCAGCAAGTAACGAACGATCCTAAGGTGGTGAAGTCCCAAGATCCGCGGGAAGTGGAGCCGGTCCAACGCGTCGCCCGTCGCGTGATTGAGGCGGCCAAGAGATCAAAATACGCCGAAATGGCGAATCAGTTCCAATGGGAAGTGACCGTCATCAAGAATGATCGTACTGCGAATGCCTTTGCGCTCCCTGGTGGCAAAATCGCGGTCTACACAGGGATCTTCCCCGTCGCGAAAACGGAAGCAGGACTTGCTGCGGTCATGGGGCATGAAGTCGTCCATGCGCTGGCCCGCCATGGAGCTGAACGGATGAGTCAGAATCAGGTAACCCAATCGACCCTTCAGGTAGTCGGGGCGGCGTTGGGAGTCAGCAGTACTGACCCCAGGCTGTCGCAAACCGCCATGGCTGCGCTCGGAATCGGAGCACAGGTTGGCGTGCTTCTCCCTTTCAGTAGGGCTCATGAGTCTGAAGCGGACTACATTGGACTCCTGCTCGCAGCGCAAGCCGGGTACGATCCTCGGGAAGCTGTCCATCTCTGGGAGCGGATGGAACAGCGAGGGGGTGGGAACTCCTCCGAATTCTTGTCAACTCACCCCAGCCACGGCACCAGGATCAAGCAGCTCCAAACATGGATGCCGGAAGCCCTCACTCTGTACAAACCGGAACCGGGATTCCAGCCAGGGACTCTTCCGGGACTTTCATCCAAATAACTTTCCACTGCAGCTTCGATGTGATTGGTTCGCTGCCTGATCCTAAGTAGCTCTTCCGCTAGATCTCATCCCCCTCAATAGTAGGGTTGCGGACGAATTCTCACCAGATAGACTTTGGTCATGGGAATCACCCAGGAGGTCACTATGGAAACTCGTTACTCTCCCCGAATCCCAGTTGAATGTGCCGTAATCTTTGCGGGAGAAATGGTTGCAGGCGAGGGCCGCACGATCGATGTGACCTTGCCTGGCTGCATGTTGGAAACTTCGTCACACCTGGATCTGGGGCAATACGTGCATCTTCGTGTGTTCTTACCAGACCAGGAACGTCCCCTCGAAGTCGAACTGGCGGCGGTTCGCTGGGTCGAAGGAAGACGTGCCGGCCTGGAATTTATTCGAACCTCGGATGATGAGTACGTGCGGCTGGTTCGGTTTATCAATGATCGGCTGCCTCAGGCTGACGACGCACACTGTATGCGGGGAGCCGCCGTTCCTGCTATGGCTGCGTAAAGAGGTCCTTCTCAGCTCGGGTATAGGCTTGCAAGGCCCATTACAGCTCCGTATACTTGTTTCTGCGCGCGGGAGCCGGGCAGATGGTCGCTTGCCTTGACGAGAGGCAAGAGGAAAGTCCGGACTCCAAGGGCAGGGCGCTGGGTAATACCCAGGCGGAGCAATCCGACACCAGCACCACAGAAAACAAACCGCCGATGGCCAAGGCGATGGGATCCTGTACTGGTCGCCAAGGCTCAGGCAAGGGTGAAACGGTGGAGTAAGAGCCCACCGCGTTGGTGGCAACATCAACGGCACGGTAAGCGTCGCCCGGTGCAAGACCAAATAGGAGAACGACCGGATCGGCTCCATGGCGAGACGAGCTGGAACGGCTGGCC
>CAZZPI010000124.1:0-7028 GCA_964655865.1 uncultured Nitrospiraceae bacterium | reverse complement strand
AGACCTTTCGATACGAGTACCGTGGTCCCAAACCGGGCCCGGCGCGGTTTCGATCGGGAGAGATCGAGTCCGGCACGGAGGACGTCGAACGGTTGTATCTTTCCCAAGACATCGGCCAGTTTTTCGCCAAGGCATTGAGGAGCGAGTTGAGTCATTCAGGGTATCAGGTCGTCGATTCCCATGAGCTGAAAATATCCGGCGTAGTCGATCGCTTTGCGTTTGACTGGAGTCAAGTCGAAGATGAGACGTTCGAGATTCAAGTGACCTACCGCGTCATGCGAGATCAGATCTCCTTGTACGATCACACCTGTCGGTCCGAAAAACGGAAGTCCGTCACCTTCTGGGCGGGCGGGGTCCTGATGAAGGCGGGTGTAAAGGATTGCATCGAGCAGTTCATCCGAGGCGCGCAAAACGCCAAGATCCTGGAGGCTTCTTCCCGTGTCTCTTGGTTCCCACCCGAATCCCTCACGATCACGGCTCGTCAAAGAAATATTTCACGCTGACGTTGGGATAGATCGCGCGAATGTCGTCGTGTCCCGCCACGGTGACCATCAGTCCAACGGCGCCGACCAGGTGGGTGCCGCTGTTGCGATTGAGGAAGGTGTACTCGATGCCAGGCTGGATGCCGATCAGCCAAAACGTGGGCGGCGTGGAGTTGATCGAGTGGCCGTCCAGCCGCGACGGTAGCTGGTGCAGCGTGGCCACTTCGAGGAGATAGCCGAATCCGGCGCGATCGTGCAGGACGTGCTCGATCGCGAACCTGGTGCTCACGAGATCGCCTCCATAGATCGTTCGTCCGTGCTCTCCTCCCGGCGCGTTGTAGGTATAGAAGACGTCCGCGCTGATCCGGAACGGCTCCAGATTCTTGCGCGTCAACAGGCCTTCGGTCACGGCGACGGAGCCGAACCGGCTGGAGGGCACGCGCGACAGCGGGGTGAAGCCGCCGGGAATGTCCGGCGTGCCCAGCCAGCGGTTCGTCGGCAGCGACAGCTTCGTATAGAGACTGACGCTTGGGCGCCAAGAATCGGGATTCTGGACGATCGGCCGATACTTCACGATGCCGCTGGTCGTCCCGATGCCGGCGCCGGCGTTCCTGCCATCCGCGTCCGTGGCGGCGGACCGCCAATAGATGGCCGAAGCGGACAGCTCGACGTTCAGGTACTTGGTCAGGCCGTAGTTCACGATAACGTCCGGCTCGACCGCGTCCGGGCTGAAGGGGGTTGCATTGGCGCGCGTCGTCGTTTGGTTTTCAAAGTTGCCGTGGCCGATCTGCCCCTGCACGTACGCACGGATTGCCCACTGGCCTCGCGGCACGAGGTCCGCATCCTCTGAGTAGTTCGCCCCGTGCGATCTCGGATTCCAACTCCGATGGTACCGGTTGAGTTCCTCGTCAGTTGGAACCCAGTCAAAGGCCTGGGCTGAACTCAAGACGGCGAAACCGACAGCAGCCGTGAGCAGCACGATGACCGGCGCTGGCCCCCACACTGGCGATACCCCATCGCGTGCGAACCCTCCTGTGACGCGGCTGGGGGAGCAGGCTACAGGAAAGGGATGCCTTCGGTATAGGCCCGCGGTGCCGGTGGTTGATACGGTGCGCAATCTCACGTAAAATCCACGATCCCTAACCCCTCCGGGGAGACCAGGCCCCGATGAAGAGCGGTCCGGCAAAGAGCACCAACGGCGTGGCCCTCCATGCGCAACCCGCCCCGGGCGATGGGCTGATCCTCTCGATCTCGGGTCCGCTGGACGCCGGCACGACCGGCCAAGCCTGGCGAACCGCGCTCAACCTCCTACAACGTGCAAAGCCGCGGCGGCTGATCGTCGATGCAGCAGCGGTGACGTATTGTGACGGTGCCGGCGCTGCCCTGCTGTTGGAACATGAACGTCGGCAAGTCGGGCGGCAGGGGCAGTATGAAGTGCGCTCGCTGGCCCCCGCATTCCAGTCGTTGCTCGACCTTTATGGGCGATCCGCCGGGGAGCAGCCGCAAGCGGACGTCCATGCAGAATCGCTCGTCGAACAGATCGGTCGGGTCGCCGTTACGCTCTGGAACGATCTCGTCGCCTTGCTGACGTTTATCGGTGAGCTGTATATGGCGTTGGTCCAGGCCGCGAGACGGCCCCGCGCCGTCCGATGGAAGGACGCACTGCTGACCGCTGAACTTGCCGGTGTCAATGCTCTGCCGATCGTCGCATTGCTCGGTTTCTTACTGGGACTCATCATGGCGTTTCAGTCCGCGATCCCCATGCGCCAATTCGGCGCGGAGGTTTACGTCGCGAATTTGATCGGCCTTTCCATGGTGCGGGAGCTCGGACCGCTGCTGACGGCCATCCTTCTGGCCGGGCGATCAGGGTCCGCCTTTGCAGCCGAGCTTGGAACAATGAAGGTCAGCGAAGAGATCGATGCACTGACGACGATGGGGCTCGAACCCGTGGGCTTCCTCGTGGTCCCACGTGTCATTGCGGCCGTCGCCATGACTCCGCTGCTCGCCGTCTTCGCCAGCCTGCTGGGACTGGTCGGCGGCGCGGTGGTCATGCTCTCGCTGGGGTTCCCGCTGGTCACGTATGTCATTCAAATCAAATCGGCAGTGACGGCCGGCGACATGCTGGGAGGTCTTGGGAAATCGCTCGCATTCGGGATCGTCGTGGCCGCCATCGGCTGTCTCCGCGGTCTTCAAACGAAGAGCGGCGCCAGCGCGGTCGGGGAGTCCACGACGAGAGCGGTCGTGAGCGGCCTGGTTCTGATCACGCTGGTGGACGGAATCTTTGCCGTGGTCTTTTACTATCTGGGGGTCTGAGCATCGGACGCATGGCGTCTCAGAACGGCAGACCGATCATCAGAGTCGAGCATTTCACCGCGTCCTATGACGGGGCGGTCCTGCTCGACGATCTGTCCTTCGACGTCTACGAGGGCGAGGTGTTCGTAATTCTCGGGGGGTCCGGCTGTGGGAAGAGCACACTCCTCAAGCACATGATCGGACTGCATCAACCGGCGAATGGTTCGATCCTGATCGACGGCGACGACATCGTGACCGCTGAAGGTCCGCGACGGCTGACAATCCTGAAAAAACTCGGCGTCATGTATCAGCAAGGCGCGTTGTTCGGCTCGATGAACTTGCTGGAGAACGTACGGTTGCCGCTGGAAGAGTATACCGATTTGCCGGACGACGCGATCGACCGGGTCGCTCTGATGAAATTACAGCTCGTCGGGTTGGGCGCCGCGGCCTATCAATTGCCGGACGAGATCAGCGGCGGCATGAGAAAACGGGCCGCGATCGCCCGCGCGATGGCGCTCGACCCTCAGATCCTGTTCTTGGACGAGCCATCGGCAGGGCTCGACCCGATCACGTCGGCTGATCTGGACCAGTTGATCATGAGTGTGGCGAAGAGCCTGAAGATCACGTTCGTCGTGGTCACCCATGAGTTGCCGAGCATCTATGCGATTGCCGACCGAGTGATCATGTTGGACAAGCGGACGAAGAAGATCGTGGCGGAAGGCAACCCTCAGGACCTCCGCGATCGTTCGCGGAGTCCCTGGGTCCGGCAATTTTTCAATCGGGAAGCGACCGCCTGAGCGATGAGGAGCAAGAGACAAGAACTCAGAACTCAGAACTGAACGCATTCTAAACCTATCCCGTAGGCACGCATGACCAGGAAAGCCCACTTCTTCAGAATCGGTCTCTTCGTCGTGTGCGCTCTCGCCCTTGGCGTCACGGGGATCATCGTGCTCGGCGCGGGCAAGCTCTTCGAAAAAAAAACCTTGGTGGAAACCTACTTCACCGAATCGGTCCAAGGCCTGGAGGTGGGAGCGCCGGTCAGAGTCCGCGGAGTCCGGGTGGGACGAGTCGAGTCGATTCATCTGGCGCGGGAAGAATATCAAATGGAATTCTCACAGGAGAACCCGTTCCCATATCGGGGAACAGTCGTGGTACGCATGTCGATCCGCCCGCAGGCGACCGGTCAGTTTCTCGAAGAGGACATGGAAACGAGGGTGAAGAAGGCGGCTGATGCCGGTTTGCGGGTGCGACTGGCTTCGCAGGGCATCACCGGGGTCCTCTACATCGAGTCGGACTTCGTCGATCCCGCCCAATATCCGCCCCTCCAAATCTCCTGGACGCCCAAGGCCCCATACATCCCCTCCGCCCCAAGCACGATTACCGAGCTCGGGACTGAGCTGCGGGCCATCGCCAGGAAGCTCGACCAGGTCGACATCGAGAAGATCTCGAAAGATTTTGATTCCGTGCTAACCTCGGCGGCTCAATTGGTGAAAGAGCTGCAAGCCGATCACCTCGGCGCGGAGGTCAAGGAAGTGATGGGAGAGTTGCGCGCGACGATCCAGGACGCTCGGCGGGTGCTCGATAATCCGAATCTCGTCAAGGCGTTCAAGGATTCAGCCGTGGCGATGGAAGAAATTCGCCGAACGACCGTCGACCTGAGCCAGACGGCCAAGAATGTGCACATGGCGACGGATCAACTGCCGGATCTCATGATCCGGTTGAACAGAAGCCTGCGCCGCGTCGATCTGCTGCTCGCGTCGAAGAGCGAGACCGTGGACGAGTTGCTGGAGAATCTCAGATCCGTGTCCGAAGAGATTCGACATTTGACCCATTCGGTCGAGCAATATCCCTCGCAGGTTCTCTTCGGTGAACCTCCGCCGAGGACACAAGCGGTGAAGCGATGAGAGGCCCAGGAAATCTGTCTGTGGGATGCCTCGTCGGCCTGACGCTGTTTCTGGGCGGGTGTGTGAATCTTAACAAGACCTATCCGGAGAAGCGGTCGTTCGTCATTGAGGTGACTCCGGAGGGAAGGACGGCGAGCGTTGATTCCGATGTTGTGCTGAAGGTAAACAAGTTTCGAGTGTCCCCGCTGTTCGTCGGCAGGGCCATGGTCTATCGCACCGGCGAGCTGCAATATGAGAGCGACTTTTACGATGAATGGTTCGTGTCGCCCGGTGCGATGTTGACGCAGCAGGTTCACGGCTGGCTGTCGAAGACGGGACGATTCCGGATCGTGCTGGGGGGGGCGAACCACATTGAACCGACTCATTTGTTGGAAGGCAGCGTCACCGAGTTCTACGGCGACTACCGGGTAGCGAGTGCGCCCCAAGCAGTTCTGGACCTGGAGCTACTGGTCATCGATGAGGCGAGCGCGCGCGACGTTGTCTTGCAGCGAACCTATCGCCGGACGGTCCCGCTCAAAGAGCGCTCTCCCGATGCATTGGCCGGAGGGCTCAGCGAGGCCCTGCGCCTCGTGCTCGCGGACTTTGAACGGGATGTTGTTAAAGTCGATTTCCGGTCCGGTCGACGGCCCTCCGCTCCATAACGCTGAGCCTTTGCCTGGCGGCCCAGTACCCCTGGCAGCGCAAGGAGAACGAGATGGAAGAAGAGACAGCGATGCCTCAGTCCCGGCGGCGCCTAGCCGTCGCATTCAGCGCCGGAGCGGCGCTGCTGCTCGGAGGTATGTGCGCGGCAGCTTTGGCGGACGAATTGCCCCGCGAAGCGGTGTTGCCGTTGACGATGGCCACGAAAGCAGCCACTGCGGCCTTGGATAAGTGTACGAAGGATGGGTATCGCGTGAGCGTCACAGTTGTGGATCGCGCGGGAATCTTAAGAACGATGATGCGGGCCGATGGAGCAGGGGTTCACACCGTCGACAGCAGTCGGAAGAAAGCCTACACTGCCGCCAGCTTGCGACGACCGACGTCGGAGTTTGCCGAGTTGATCGTGAAGAATCCTGGGTTGCAGGGACTGCGGGACATGAACGACAACATCCTTATATTGGGAGGCGGCCTTCCGATTGAGATCGGCGGGGAAGTTGTCGGCGCGATCGGTGTGGGTGGCGCCCCGGGGGGGCACCTCGATGACGCCTGCGCGCAGGCCGGGCTCGACGCGATCGGGGCGACGCCGAAGGTGTTGGGGAAATAGGCTCTCAGTCGGTGAAGGCTGCAGCGGTTTGTCTTGCTGTCGCGACGACTGGTAAAGATGCATCTCTGCAGAATAAGCTGTTGCACAGTGAATCCGGGAAAGCTATTGTATCCGCCCCTGATACGCCTTTGTCCTTACTGATTGGTGGAGTGACCGCATCACAACCTCGTGACGGAGAACCGCTGTAACGCCGGGGAAACACACGCTCGAACAGGTCAAGCATGAATCGATCGCGATCGGAGCATGCGTTGCAGTTCGGTCTTCTGTGCGTGGTCGGCGTCTTAGGTCTGGCGATAGGCTGTAGCCCGTTGCCGTCCCGATTTCTCGGGCAATCGGAGCCCGGCGTGACTTTGACCCGGTTAGCCGGCGCACCGGAGCACTACCGCGACAAGGTAGTGATCTTGGGAGGCGTTCTGGTCGAAGAGCGGCAGGATGGAGGACGGCTCTGGTTACGGTTGAAGAACCGGCCGTTGGATGAGAACTATCATCCTCATCGGCCGATTGCGCTCGACGGTCCTGAAGCGGGACATTTCTGGGTCACAGCCGCCAACCGCGAGCAGTTGCCAGCCAAGTATCGGAAATGGGCGCGTATGACCGTGGTCGGGCGTGTGGTAGGAATGACCCGGAGTGAACCGGTCCTTATGCTGATGTATGTGCGCGGGTGGGGACTCTCGAGCGCTCATGACGACGTGTGGGAAGAGTCGCTCGACCCGAGCTATCTCCCAACTCTCCCAACAGGTTTACATGGGGAATTCCAATCCCAATAGCACCGTCCGAGCGAAATCCTTGTTGCCTGGAGAGGCAAACGTGGCGGCGGTGTCGTTGGGAATCCTGCTTGGTTTGTTACTCTCACTGTCTGGATGTGCTGCAGGTCCGCAAGTTGGCGTCCCTGGCCCCTACGCTAGCTGGGACGATGTGGTCACCAAGTGGATCGGAGCCAAAAAAGTCGACCTCTACTATGAGCTGGGACCGCCGAACCTGCATCCCCACGAGCTCGACAACGGCATGACCGAGTTGGTCTGGGACCTCTCGATCGATCGCATGCCGGGACAAGCGGATGAATACGGGACGCTGCCGCTGTCCCGCGGCTATGGATGCCGCTTAATG
>CAZZPI010000123.1:0-7197 GCA_964655865.1 uncultured Nitrospiraceae bacterium | reverse complement strand
GTGGGTCTCATGTACCACAGTTCCAAGATACAAGGCGTACTTGAAACAGTACGTTGACCGACCAAGCGGCGAGCCTGCCCGCCTGCGTGCCGTAAGACCGCACGCAGGCTTGTCGGAGCGGCGTATCGGCGGTTGCAGTAGAAGCCTTCATGAATAATGCGCGTTAGGTCGCTTTAAGCCGTGCCGGTGCCGTGAGTCGAGGGAGGAAAGCAGCCGGAGCGAGTCAGAGGACTTTGGCTGAATTCTCGTGCGGTTCACATCGAAGTAGGCCAACAAAAGGAGGGAAGAGATGAAAACATTCTGCAAGTTCCCAAGCGTGAGCACCACAATCCTGATCGCAGGCTTCTTCGTCGCGATCTTCTTCGGGTGGAGTACCAACTGGTCTCTCGCCGATCAGACAGCGTTTGCTGAGGAAGCAGCTTTTGCCGCAGAACCGCAGGCAGGCAAGGCGAAAGCGGCCGAAAAGATGTCACCTGGAGACAAGAAGGGACCTCCCGAAGATTGTGATGGGCCCCCAGTGGTGTGCGTCGGGGTTGACGTGAATCAAGTTCCCTATCCCGGCTGCACGAGTGGTCAACGATGCACTCTGGCTACTACGGGTAAATCCTGCGGTTTGCTTGGCGCGGGTACCAGATGCCAAACCGTCAATAACGGATCGGGGGTGTGCTCCTGTCAATGTATCCAGTGAAGTCAATCAACCAGATACCAAGCGTATGACCACGCTCTTACATGTGAAGATTGCGAGCGTCTGAATCAGCCGGTTCTATCCAAGCGGCTGGAACCGGCCACTGAAAATCCCGGCCCTAGATTGGCACTTCTCAAGGGTGTCCGGAGACAAATAAGAGACTCTCAGCAGACAGTGAATTAAACGGGTCCGACAATACAGGGAAGGAAGAACATCTATGCCTGCCCAAGTTGTCCAGTATATCCCCCGCGTGATCGTGAAATTTCATGACGTCCCGTACGATGACAAGTCGCTCCGGTATGACCCGGACCTCTATTTAGATAAAGTGGCCCGGGCTAAGCTTCACGAAAGATTTCCTGGCACGACGATCGAAAGGGTTTTCAAATCTGTCTGTCCTCAAGATATCCGTGACTTGGCCGTCGAAGCACAGCACCGGGACCCAACCTACCATCCTCCTAACTTCCTGACCTACTTTGCGGTGCGCTGTCCGAAGGGGCTGGAGCAAGCAGCGGCAGTGGCAAAAGATCTATCCTCGATGGAGTGGGAATCGGTTGTAGAAAGGGCTTACGTTGGTGAAAGGCCTACAAAAGACCCTGTCGTGACTAATCCTGATGACAATCCCGAACGTGCAAATAGAAAGAGTGAAACGGACTATCTCCGCAAGGCGCCTGGGGGTATCGATGCAGACTACGCCTGGGAAATCGAACGTACCTGTGGGATCGCCGGTGGAGATGGTGGTGGAGCTGCAGTCGGGCTGATTTTTGTGGACATCGAGCAGGCCTGGATGATTCAACCTGTCTTCTCAAACAATCACGAAGATCTCCCGCAGAATATTCCCATCGACGGGGTGAACCAGTCCGTTGACGGTTACGGGCACGGCACTGCTGACCTTGGCATTGTGGCAGCATTGCATAATAACAACCCAACCAGCAGCAACCCGAACAAGGGCTCGCTAGGTATCACACCAAATGTGGCTTCGGTGCGAGTCGTATCACGCTGGAGAAATGCCACCGATCTAGACACGGCGGACGCGATCAAATATGCCATTAACTCCTACAGCCCTGCCGGTGGGCTGACAAACGGCGATGTGCTGCTACTGGAAGCCCAGACCGACTACCCGGTAGACAGTCCCAGATACAAGAATGTGCCTATCGAGGTCCACGATCACGTCTGGCAGGTGATTCGGGAAGCCATTGCTCTTGGAGTTGTCGTGGTCGAGGCAGCAGGCAATGGCGGCATGAACCTCGACGATCTGAGACATGACGACAAGGGTTACATGTTTGATCGAGACAACGTTCACGGCACCAATGATTTTCAAGATTCCGGGGCCATCCTGGTGGCAGCGGCTACTTCCCGGAATCCCCATGCCCGCCTGAATGAATCGAACTTTGGGAGCCGCATTGATTGCTATGCCTGGGGTGAGAACATCAGGACCACGTGGCATCACCCTGGTGACCCCCCGTACGCCGATTTCGGAGGCACCTCCGGGGCCTCAGCCATCATTGCAGGAGCAGCGCTATCAGTCCAAGGCATTTACGCGAAAAACCTGAATACACGAATTCCGGGCGTCGATTTCGCCAATCCGGATGCAGTTCACATGCGACGCCTCCTAAGCGATCCAACCAGAAGCAACCCGAGCGATGAGCTAACGGGTGCGACCCTCTCAGCAAACTCAAGGTATGACGCGAACCGGAACGCGGATAAGATCGGGGTGATGCCCAATCTCCAAAGCATTATCCGTAATAAATTGAACCTCGTCCCCGATGTTTATATCCGGGATTTCGTAGCGGATGATGGGACTACTCCCCACTCGGGCCCGATCTCCTCAAGCCCTGACATCATTCTCAACCCTGCCCCAGTTGCCGATCCTCAGGCGGAATTTGGTGAGGCCAACAACGCAAACAGAGACAACGTGATGCTGAGTGTGGATGCAGTGCAAGGACAAGACCATTTCATCTATGTGCGAGTCCGCAACCGTGGCTCCGTGGATGCGACCAATGTGCAAGCGACGGTGTATTGGTCAGAACCCGCGACCCTCGTCATCCCTGATCCGAACAAGGTCATTGGTTCGACGGTTATTCCAAGCGTACCGGCGGCCAATGTCCTGACCGTCTCACCGCCAATCAAGTGGGCCGGCAATAGTATTCCGCCTAAGGGACACTATTGCTTTGTGTGCCTGATTGACAATGCATGCGATCCCGCGCCGCCACGTCCCGCCGACTTCCTGAATTTTGACAACTTCCTACGTTTTATCCGCGAGAACAACAACGTCACATGGAGAAACTTCAACGTCGTGGATAATGCACCACCACCCGCGGCGCCCTATGTCGAACTACCGTTCAACATGAATGGCGCATTCGACCAATCAAGACGCATGCGGCTTGAGGTGATTGCCCTCCTCCCGGCTGGAGCGCAAATCAAGCTTGAGGTACCGATCGAGGCACGGGAAATTTTGGGAAGCATTGGGGGAATTGGACCGATCGAAAGTGACGAGAAAAACCGTGTAGTGCGCATCCTTCTGAATCCCCATGGTGCATCCAAGGGAAAAGAAATTCTGTTCACTGAACGGAAAGAATGGAAGTCTCGGCTTCTGATAACCATTCCAGACAAATTTCGAAAGTATCCCTATGAAGTCTCCGTACGTCAATTGTTTAGGGATCAAGAAGTCGGACGAGTGACTTGGCGTTTGGTGCAAAAGAAAGACGCGCGAAGAAAAAGCTCGGTGACCACCACCTTTGTGGAGCATCTGATAGCCATGCGTCGCGCTTTCATAGGGTCATCCTCTCCAAAATAAGAAGATGTCCAAGAGCCTTAGAGACATCGTGCTGCTTTGTAGTCCTACTGGTAGGACTGGTAGGGGTAAGCTCACTGGTCTCTCAGACGGGAGCACGTTCGAGTCCTACTCCGTCGGGCGTGAGGCTATTCAACCAACAAAGGAGGGAAGCAGATGAGAAGAACATGCGTCGTTCCAGAGGCGGCCACTCAAGCGCTCTTTGCGGGTTTGATAGTCGCTGCCCTGACTATCGCAGGATGTATCACGGTCCCTTCCGGTGGTGAACAACCACCCTGCCAGCCGGGCCACATAGGAGACCCAGTGCTTTGTGTCAAGGTTGATGTTGTTGCAGGTGACGGTTCAGGATGTACGGTCGCTACTGGCAGCAAGAAATGCAGTGCTGCGACAGCCAATAAGCCCTGCCCGTTTAATAACTCCGCTACAAAATGTCGAACCATCGTTACCAACACTCCTGTGGCAGGAGCTTGCGATTGTGCGTGTACGAATTGAAGACGCGTTCCTCCGGTGCCAGCCGATCGGCTGGCACCGGATGCTCACTCTGCTAAGGCCCATGACGGAGTCGGGTGAGCCAAGCGGTTCACGCATCGCTCATTCTAGGTGAATGACTCCGTTTCTTGAGTCCCGAACAGCAGGGACTATTGAGGTCGCGATCGGCTGTAGCCGTGATGAACTGTATCTCTTTCGGAACAGTCTCGTATCGAGAACGATACGCATCGAACCATGGTTGGACTGCGAAGACCTCAATAACGGCCGATCATTACTGAAGTTTCAGCGTCTTGGCCAGTTGCTTGTCGGCAGAACCACGGGGCATAATGCTTGCCCCTCGATACGTTAACTTGAGAGGGGCATCAACGATGGACAGGCATGTTCGACTTACAATCGCTGTAAGCGCGGCGACCCTTGCAGGAGCTTTCACGCTGATTCTCTCCTCCTTCTCGCAGGCACAGGTCACTGCGACGCCCGGGGCGGGCAGCCTCAACACCCAGGTGAGTAAGGTCGGAAACGTCTACGAAATCACTCAAGGCACGAGGGCCGGCTCCAATCTCTTCCACAGCTTCGAATCATTCAGTGTCGGGGCGGTGGAAACCGCCCGGTTTCAGACCATCAATCTAGTTCCTGACGCGACCGTTGGCAACGTACTCGGTCGGGTGACGGGTGGAAACCCCTCCAGCATTCTCGGCACCATCGACAGCGCCTCCTTCTATCCCAGCGCGAATCTCTTCCTAATGAATCCGGCTGGCATCCTATTTGGCCCCAACGCTTCTCTCAATGTGGGAGGCTCGGCGACTTTTACCGAGGCCAATTACATCCGGCTGACGGATAATGTTCGGTTCACAGCCCTGCCGAGCGCGCAGGACGCATTGCTCACCACTGCACCGATCGCGGCCTTCGGGTTTCTGGACGCGAATCCGCAGGGCAACACCATCACCGTGGAAGGCAGCACGCTCTCAGTCCCGGATGGCCAAATGCTCTCCTTCATCGGCAAAGATTTCACGATGACGGGAGGCAGGCTAAGTGCCCCCGGCGGGCAGGTGCGGATCGCCAGCGTGGCGTCCGCCGGAGAGATTCTCCATCAGGATCTGGGAACTGGCCCAAATATCAACGGCGACACCTTTACCGCCATGGGGAACATCGCCCTGTCGCAAGGCGCTACCGTCGATGTCTCAGCCGACGCGGCCGGCACGATCAAGATTCATGGTGGTCAGTTCATGATCTCCGACGCGACTCTGTCGGCTGACACGGTCAACACCAACGGTGCCCCTATGGCGATTGACATCAATCTCACCGGCGACCTGACCATCTCCGACACCCGCGCGGCTCCTGCAAGTACAGCCATAACAACCGGGACTGGCGACGCAGGCGATGTGCACATCGCGTCCGCCAATGTGCAAGCGACATCAACCGATCCTGATTTTGTGCCTTTTGCTCTGATTGACGCTCATTCGTCAGGTGACGGAAGCGCCGCGAACGTCAATATGACGACCGGCAATCTAAGCGTGACTGGCCCAGCCGCCTCATGGCATTTCATCGATAGCGGCATGCAAGGACCTGGACCAGGCGGCAACATAACCATCAATGCTCAGACAACCGACTTGACAGGCACAACCATCAGCACCGGCAGCCAGCTCGCTGAGGTCCTCGGTTTCGAACCAAGCGGCACTGCCGGGAATCTTACATTCATAGGAGACAGCCTTCACATAAGCGATGTAATACTGGCGACCACCGCGACTTTTACGCCGGTTGAGACCCACCGAGGCGGCGACATCAGGATGAACGTTCGCGAGATCAACATGCTCAATACTCAAGTGGCGACGGACGCGTTCGGCGGAAGAGGCGGCATCACAATGAATGGGGACACGCTCGTCACGGACGCGACGGTCTTCAGCGCCTTCACGGCACTCGGTCCTGGAGGTGGAATCACCTTCAACGGTCGCATCCTTGAGCTGACCAACGGCAGCTCCTTTATAACCACTACCTCTGGCGACTTTACCGGCGGAGACATCCGTGTCACCGCGACCGATCATGTCAGTCTCATCGGTGCTTCAGGTAATAATCCGTTCGGCCAATTTGTCCCCAGCGGCTTCTTCAGCAACTCCGTCGGATTTTTTGGCACTCAAGGTCATTCGGGCAACGTCTTTGTGACGACTCCGAGCCTTCTCATGGTGGAGGGCCGCATCAATACGATCACTAAAACCAGCGGCCCCAGCGGTAATGTGACGATCAATGCCGGCACGGTGTCGATTTCGGGAGAGTTTTCCAGACCAGACCTTGCACAAGGGACAATTTTCGACGTCGGACCTTTGCGTCCAAGCGGGATCTTCACCTCTACGATCGGCAGTGAGTTTTGCACGGGGCCCTGCGGGGCTGCAGGGAACATCACCGCAAACGTTGGCTCGCTGTTCATGGGACCCGGTTCTCACATTGACAGCGGCACCACCAACAACGGGCTCGGTGGCACGATTACGATTAATGCCGGCAGCACCATTTCAATGTCCGGAACCTTGAGCAATGGTGACCCCGTCGGTCTCTTCAGTCGCACGACCGGCATGGCACCGGATTCTGGGATCGGCGGCGATATCAACGCCACGGCCGGACAGTCCATCACCATCAGCAACGGCGCCGGTGTGTCGGTCAGCAGCACCGGTCCCGCCAACGCCGGCAACATTTTCTTGAATGCGGGGAATCAGTTCTTGGCGCAGAACAGCTCGGTGACCGCAACTGCGACTCAGGCTGGGGGCGGCAACATCAAGATTCAGACCGCGCCGAGCGGCACGGTCCAACTCACGGACAGCACGGTCAGCAGTTCCGTGTTGGGCGGGCCTGGCGGCGGTGGCGACGTGAACATCGACCCCCAATTCGTCATCCTCCAGAACAGCCAGATTCTCGCCCAGGCGGTGCAGGGCAACGGGGGCAACATCAACATCACGACCCAGGTCTTTTTGGCCGATGCCAACAGCGTGGTGAGCGCCTCGTCGCAATTCGGCGTGAACGGCACCGTGAACATCCAGTCGCCGACCTCGCAATTGAGCGGCCGGATCGTGCCGCTTCCGCAATCGGTCCTGCAGACCACGCCGCTGCTTCAACAGCGCTGTGCGGCCAAAGCGGCCGGAGACGTGAGCAGCTTCGTGATGGCGGGCCGGGAGACGCTGCCGACCGAGCCCGGCGGGTGGCTGGCAAGCCCGACCCTCGCCTCAACCCTCACCCCAGCCCTCTCCCA
>CAZZPI010000122.1:2039-7198 GCA_964655865.1 uncultured Nitrospiraceae bacterium | reverse complement strand
CCGTTCCGTAAGCCTCGTGCGTGAGATGGTAAGCCCGTAGCCCCCGAACTGCGCGTGCATGTAGTCGAACCGCTCGGTGACCAACGTGGCTACCGAGAGATAGCCGGCCCGGAGCAGCCTGATCCGATCTCGGTAGCTCAGAAAGCTTCTCTGAAACAGCAGCGTCTCGCTGGGCGAAGGTGTGATCACGAACAGATGCCTGTTCGGATGATCTTGCTGGAAGAGCCGCAGCGCCTGGGAGAAGCGCGCGTCAAAATTGATGCGGGAGGCCTGTTCGCCGATGGAGAGGAACCCCTTGTCCCTGAGGTGCCCTTCACGTGCCGCATGCAGAGCGGCCAGGCTCGCGACCGGGCTGTGGGGGGCGTAGACCATGGGGTTGATCATCACCATCGTATCGACCCCTTTCGTGACCGCGATCTCAAAGAATGCCAGACGGCCGATCCCGGCGTCGATGTAGTCGTGCCCGTCGATGCGCACGGGGCAGAAGTAGATGGGGGCCGCAGAAGACGCGGTGACCGCACGGGAGATGGGGACCTCAAGCCAGCCGTCGTCTCCGAAGATGACACTCTCGCCGGTATCGAGATCGATGGCCGGAATGTAGAGTTCTCGGCGCAGTCCGGCGAACGTATTGCTCAGTCCTTTGGCGGCGAAGGTGGTCTCGAGATACCGAGCGAACGGCTCCAATGTGTAGATCCCGCTGGGCAGGGCGTCCTGCGCCTTGTCGAGCAAATCGATCAGCGTCATCTCGCTATAATGCTGAACGTAGAGTTTCAACAGCGGCACGAGCTGCCGGCCCGCGCGGAGGATGGTCTTGAATCCTTCCCCGATGGCGGGAGAGAAAATGTCCCGGTGTTCGAAATAATAGGGGCGCCGGCCAGAAAGGTTCGTCTCGAAAATTTCCTCGGGTTTCACGCCGTTGGCGAGTAGTGCGGCGGCCGCCGACCCGGCGCTCACCCCGATGTGCAGATCGAAATCGTTTACCGTGAAGCCGTCGTCGAACAGATCGTCCAACGCCGTCAGCGCGCCGATCTCGAACAGATATCCGGTGAATCCACCACCCGATAGCGCTAAAGCCCGCCTGCCTGAAGCGTTCATCCCGCACCAACCGCCTGCGACACTAACGAACTGAGCAAAGCGCCGTCACACGAACGTTCTTCTCCAACACGTCGATTCTGTCCCCCTTCTGGGCCGACGGCGGGGGTATCGCCGCCGACATGGTAATGGTTCCCATGCACGCCTGACTCTCGAAGGTCAGCGGATGCCGGCACCGATACCCCTTCATGTTTCCTTCTTCACCCAACTTTCAAATGACGCGTCTCGGCGTCGCTCTCGTGGACCGCTTCGTCGCACAATGTGCGCCGCAGGACTTTGCCGATCACGGTCCGTGGCAACGCCGCGCGGAATTCGATGGCGGCCGGCACCTTGAACCGAGCCAGCGATTTGCTGCAATGTTCGATCAGCGCTTGCTCCGTCACAGATTGACCGTCTTTCGTGACGACATACGCCTTGATCGATTCTCCGTAGATCTGGTGGGGAATGCCGACGACGACCGCGTCCTTCACCGCCGGATGCTGGCCCAAGACGTATTCCACCTCGCACGGGTAGACCGTTTCTCCCCGTGATTTGATCGTGTCCTTCTTACGGTCCACGAAGAAGAAGAATCCGTTCTCATCCCGCCATGCGATGTCGCCCGTATAGAGCCACCCATCCCGCAGCACCGCGCGCGTCTCCTCCTCGTTGTTCCAGTACCCCCGCATGACTTGAGGCCCCCGAACGATCAGTTCCCCCGCCTGACCGTGCGGCAACTCTCGAAGTCCGGTTTCCATATCGACGATCTTCGCCTCCGTGTCCGGAAACGGAAGCCCGAACGAGCCCTTCGGATGCGGTCTCCGGATGGGGTTGCAATGAGTGGCGGGGCCGGCTTCGCTCAAGCCATACCCTTCTGAAATTCTCGCGCCGGTCAATCGTTGAAACTGCTCTTGAACCGTCGCCGGCAGAGGGCTTGCTCCGCTGAGACAGACTCGCAAGGATCGCAGGTCGTAACGGGCGGCTTTGGGGAACTCGTTGATCAGCGCGAACATCATGGGCACGCCGGAAAACATCGTCACTCGATGTCGGTGGATCGTCTTCACCACCTCGTCGGCATGGAAGCGAGGCAGCAGAATGATCGGGCAACCTGAGGCCACGGCGAGATTTTGACAGGTGCTCAGACCGTAACAGTGAAAGAACGGAATCACCCCAATGAAGATTTCCCGAGCCTCCCGGAGCTCAGGAAACCAGTACCGGCCCTGGAGAGCGTTCACCACGACATTCCGGTGCGTCAGCATCGCGCCCTTCGGCGTGCCGGTGGTTCCCCCGGTGTATTGGAGCTGCGCAAGATCATCCGGGGTGACAGGGGGGAGAAAAGGCGGGTTGTCACCGTTCAGTGGGGGGACTGAGCCGAGCAACTGAAGAAAGTCATAGACGAACTCTTCCCTCGGGACGGAAATAGAGCGATGCGTCCACCAGGCCTTGAGAGTGTATAGGAGCTTCTTCAACGGAGGCAGAAAGTCGGGTACTCTTGTGACGATGATCCGCCGCAGTAGCCCGGTCTGAGCCCGTACCGGCCGGATGCGGGGGTAAAACAGGTCAAGCGTGATGAGCGTTTCGCTGCCTGAATCCAGCACTTGCGTTTGGATTTCGCGTTCGACGTAGAGGGGGTTCGTAGGAACGACGACGGCTCCTGCCTTCAACGCCCCGTAGTAGGCGATGACCGTCTGTGGGATGTTCGGCAGGAGGAGGGCGACCCGGTCACCCTCGTTCACCCCCAGTGCCCGGAGGGCAATCGCGAAGCGTGAGGCAAAGTCGTCCAGCTCGGCATAAGATATCCTTGTGCCGTAGAACAACAAGGCCTGTGAGTCCGGGAAACGACGCGCGGATTGCCGCAAGAGATCGGGAACAGTCCAGGACGGATACTCGCAGGTGGAGGGTACTCCAGAGTCATACTGCTGAATCCACGCTGGATCCATGTAACCCCCCGGCCCATCATTCGGCCGCTTGTCTTGCCCACTCGCTTAACTCGCCTGGCGTTGCGTCAGGTCTCTCCAGCTCCTGGTGGAGCGGGCGGCCCGTTGCTCCAGCCCCATCCAAAAACCTTCCAAGTAATCCAAGACGGTCTTTACGCCGCAGCGAAAATCTTCTATGTCTTTCTCTGACATGCCCGTGGCCCCTTGCACGGCGGCGACCGCATGTTCCATCGCGTCTTCGTGTGTGGATTCGAGCTCGCGGTGAAACGTGAAATAGGTCATATCCATTCGGTGGTAGCGAGTGGCCTTCAAGTGCGTGAGCCCAGGGATCAGATGATCCCACATCGTGATCGCCATATTTTCCAGGCCGAAGGACGCCCCCAACGCTTTGGCATGGCTGCCGTCGCTGTACAATCGTTCCATGCCCTCGATGTAGGCCCGCGTTGACGGCAGCATCGGTCGAGTCATAGCGTCGTGGACATCGATTCCGATGGAATGGAGGAAGTCTCGATACAGCAGCTCGTGCCGGTTTCTCGTTTTTCCATCGCCCAATTCCGAGTACAGCACTTTGGTGAGCTCGTCGGCAACCGCTTCATCTTCCGTGTTTACCAGCTGCGAGACCAAGATCTTGGGAAAGAAGCGGGCAAAGTTGTAGAACTCGACTGCAAACTCGCGCACCTCTTCGTCCGTGAGCTGACTCGACTTGAACCGATCGAGGTAGGGATTGTTGACGGCGCCGTGGTGGAGCACGTAGTTGCGCATCTCTTCATAGAAATTCATGACCTGCCTCCTGAAACAGTCTGGTGCGCGGATATTGCCGGATCTTTTCGCCAAGTTGAATTATAAACTTTTCATATCATGATCTCAATATATTTGATTATTTATATTAAGATGAATCGTAATTCCAGTCTGTAAAGTCATAACTTTTTATTTAAATCCAGTACGTTATGACAGATCGATCAATAATATGAATACTATATTGCACCATATATAGACTGTGTTATATTCTGACTCTGGTCGGTCCGCGGCTCGAGACACCCTGTCAAGTGAAAAGAGTGCCGGTCTAAATCGGCACAGAGGAGGTTTCTCATGAAAGAGCGAATGGGATTCGATCACGTTACACTCTGTGTGGAGAATTTAGATGCGGCGGAATATCTGTTCACAAAGATCCTGGGGTTTGAAGTCATATGGTCGGCGCGTGACGTCGGTAGCGAGAAGTCGACCATGGACACGGTCGTCGTGCAGCGAGGAAGCGCCAAGGTGGCGCTGATGCAGGGGCGGGATAAGGCGGTGAAGTCCCAAATCAATGAGTTCATCGAGAAGTATGGCCAGGGGGTCCAGCATATCGCCGTCGAAGTCGATAATATTGAAGCGGTCTGCCGCGAATGGGAAGCACATGGAGTTAAGTTCAGCGGGCCGTTGAAAGAGGGACGAGACGGCTTCGGTCCTCTGAAGCAACGGTTCACCTATCCGCTGTTTCCCGGAGCGGGGGTATTTCTGGAGTTAACGCAGCGCGAGCATGGAGGGGAAAAGTCGAAGACATTCGTGCGCGAGACCGTCGAGGCGTTGTATAAAGATATCGAGCGCGATCAAGTCGCGGGGGTTGAACAAGCGATCATCGATTACCAATCTTCGCCGCTACCGACGAAGGACGACCGACATCCTCTCAAGCGCGCTTCGTGACGATGAAGCCGCGCGCTCCCGGTCGCGAAGCTTAAGCGGGAGCTTCAGACAGGAGACGATAGATGTACCTCATCAAAAAGGGTAAGGTTCCAAGCCAAGCCCACGTGGGGATTCCAGAAGGGCTCTGTGAAGAAGAACATGGCCGCCACGGTTTCAGCGGCCCATCCTCGCATTTGTACCGAACGCATCCGCCGACGGGTTGGGTACGCATCGAAGGTCCCCTACGTCCTCGAGCGTTTGCCTGCGAGACTCTGCGCGAGCGCGATCCGAATTCGACTGACGCTCGTCCGGTCCGGGTTCTCTACAGCGAGGACGCGTCCATTTTTATTTCGCAGCGATCGACGCCCATGCCATATTTTCTTCGCAACTCCGACGGGGATGAAATCTATTTTATCCACCGGGGCACGGGGCGATTTGACACCGATTACGGGGTGCTGCCGTTCGAGCCGGGTGACTATATTGTGATTCCAA
>CAZZPI010000122.1:0-2029 GCA_964655865.1 uncultured Nitrospiraceae bacterium | reverse complement strand
TTCCAAAGGGGACAACCTACAAAATGATGATAGACTCAGGGCCATCGATGGCATTGATCGTCGAGACACCGGAACCCGTGGCGCTGCCGGATCGAGGCCTTCTCGGTCAGCATGCCCTCTTCGACAAAGGCGTCCTCGTGGCTCCAGAGATCGAGACCGCTCCGCAAGAGAGGACCGACGGTCAAGAGTGGGAGGTTCGAATTAAGCGCCATGGAGAGTATACGCGCGTGATCTACCCCTTCTATCCCATGGATGTCGTCGGGTGGAAAGGAGATCTATGGGTCGCCAAGCTGAACGTCAGGGATTTCCGCCCGGTGATGAGCGCGCGGTATCATCTGCCGCCCAGTGTGCATGCAACCTTCCAGGCAGGAGGGATGTTGGTATCCACCTTCGTCCCGCGTCCCTTGGAGAGTGATCCCCAAGCCCTGCGTGTGCCGTTCTATCATCGGAACACGGACTATGATGAGGTCTTGTTCTACCACCAGGGCGACTTTTTCAGTCGGGCAGGCATTAAGCCGGGAATGCTGACGCTGCATCCTCAGGGCATCCATCACGGACCCCAACCGCAGGCCGTGGAGGCCAGCAAAAGCAAGACCAAAACGGACGAAGTGGCGATCATGATCGAATGTCGGCGACCGTTGGCCGTGACGCCGGAGTTCGAATCGGTAGAAATGAAGGACTATGCGCTGAGCTGGAGTCGCCCATGAAGCTGTTCAGCTTTGAAATCAAGACCCCCCTCGGTGCCTTCACCAGGATCGGAGCCCTCCATGGTCAGCACTTGGTGGACTTGAACATGGCTTACGTCAGCCTCCTGAGCGATGAGAAGGAGGCCCAGCCGCGCCGGCTGGCCGACGCGCAAGTGCCTGCAACGATGCTTGAGTTCTTGGAAGGCGGCCCTTCGGCGATGGCGGCGGCACGCCGTTCGCTCGACTATGTCGTGAGTCTCGGATCGGCTGCCCGCGGACCTTCAGGGGAAACACTATTTTACGACCTCGCCAGCGTCCGAGTGATCGCCCCGTTGCCCAATCCCGCTTCGCTGCGGGACTTCATTGCGTTCGAGGACCATATCGCCGCCACCTCCAAGAAGCGAGGTCAACCGATCCCGCCCGAGTGGTATAAAGCGCCGGTGTACTACAAGGGAAATCATCGGACCATCATAGGGCCCGATGCCCCACTCGCCTGGCCGCTGAACACATCGAAACTGGATTATGAATTGGAACTGGCCTGTGTCATCGGTCGTCAGGGCAAGGACATCGACGAGCGGGAGGCTTCGGATTACATCGCGGGCTATACCATCATGAACGACTTCAGCGCCCGGGATATCCAAATCCAGGAAATGGCATGCCGACTTGGACCGGCGAAGGGCAAGGATTTCGCCACGGCGATCGGGCCCTGTCTCGTCACTCCGGATGAGATCCCGGACCTAAACGCCTTGACGATGATTGCCCGCGTCAACGGGGAAATCTGGTCAACCGGACGATTCGGGACCATCTATTGGTCGTTTCCTCAGATGATCGCACATGTCTCAAAGGGGGAACAGCTCTATCCGGGAGATCTGTTCGGCTCCGGAACGGTGGGTGGCGGGTGCGGGCTAGAACTTGACCGCTATCTTCAACCTGGCGACCTCGTAGAACTGGAGATTCAGCCCATCGGCGTCTTAAGAACTTACGTGACGGCGGCGACCACCCAGGAGCAGCATCATGCCCCTGCACATCACGGAAGACCGGGTCCTGGCTGAGCTCATCGAGCGACACCGCGCACTCTATGCCGGTCCGGATATCGATCGAAAGCTCGAGTCCATCATTCGTGAAGGACCACAGTCCAAGCTTTCGGCTTGGGACATCGATCGTTTACTGCGAATTTCCCAATCGGTCTTTTTTGACACACACGTTGAAGTAGTATCGGGTCACCACACGGCGACCTATCTCCGTTTCGAATCCATCGCACGGTTTCCCGAACTGGTCAGGCTTTTGACGCGTGACATGGCGGATTGGGTCAGGGGAACGTTCCATGAAGACCCGATCGTCGG
>CAZZPI010000121.1:0-7200 GCA_964655865.1 uncultured Nitrospiraceae bacterium | reverse complement strand
AAGAGCTCGATGTCCCGCGTATCCAGAATCTCGCTCACCACCGGAAGTCCGGTTTGTTTCTTCGCCTCCAGCAGATAATCCAACCCTTCGCGGCCCAGGCCTTGGAACGAATAGGGGGACGTCCGCGGCTTGTAGGCCCCCCCGCGCAGGATGCTGGCGCCGGACGCCTTGACGTCGTGGGCGATGCCGACGGTCAGTTCGAGACGCTCGACCGCACAGGGGCCGGCCATGATCGCGAGCTTCTTGGCCCCGATCTTCACGCCTCCGACTTCGATGATCGTATTGTCACGCTTGAACTCCCGGCTCACGAGCTTCCACGGCGCCAGGATGGGCAGGACATTCTCGACACCAGGCAGCGCCGTCAACGGCTGATTCTGCAGGATCCGGTCGTCGCCGATCACGCCGATGATCGTCCGTTCCTGCCCCGTGGAAATGTGAGACTTGAGCCCGAGCTCGCGCAGCCGATCGATAATATGGTCTATTTCCCGCTCTGTCGCTTCCGGTTTCAACACGATGATCATGACGACACCCTCTCGATGATGGAGATCTTTCCTAATTGAGCACCTTCCTCAGCGCGGTCATGAGGAGCTGATTTTCTTCCGGGAGACCGATCGTGACCCGTAGCATCGACCCTTCAATGTGGCGCACGATGACGCCTTCCCTCAGGAGCGCCTCGAAGACGGCTCGGCCATCCCGTCGGACGTCGAAGTACAGGAAATTCGCCTCGCTCGGGGCAGGGGAGAAACCCAACGCGAGCAAGCCGGCGCGCACCTTGTCCATCTCCGCCCGATTGAGAAAGCGGCTCCTGGCGACGTGCTCCTCGTCTTCAAGGGCGGCCAGGGCGGCACGCTGCGCCACGCTGTTGGCGTTGAACGGCGGACGGACGCGATTCAGGTAGCCGGCTATTTCCGGGGTGGTTAATCCGTAGCCGATCCTCAAGCCCGCAAGACCGTAGATTTTTGAAAACGTCCGGAGCACGGCCACGTTCCGGTTTTGTTTCAGATACGACAACGAATCTGGGAAGGCAGGATGTTGGACATATTCGTAATAGGCCTCGTCGAAGACCACGATCACCTGGTCGGGGATCCGCGCCATCAGCTCCTCAACTTCCTGCGCGGTCACCATCGTACCGGTGGGATTGTTCGGATTGCAGAGGAAGAGCAGGCGTGTGCGGTCTGTGACGGCCTTAGCCATCGCCGGGAGATCGTGACGCCAGTCTTTCAGCGGAATTTCCACCGGCACGCCGTGCGCGGCCATGACTTCCATCTTGTAGATCACGAACGTCTGATCCGCCATGACAGCCTCGTCGCCCGGCGACAGAAACGCGCGGGCAAGAAGCCCTAAGATCTCGTCCGAGCCGTTCCCGAGCACCACTTGGTCAAGCGCGACCTTCCATCGCTCCGCCAACGCCCTTCTCAGTCGGAACGCGCCCCCGTCGGGGTAGCGATGGAGCGTCGGGCCAACTTCCCCTAGCACAGCCGCGGCCTTCGCGGAGGGGCCGAGGGGATTTTCATTCGACGCCAGCTTCACCACATGGGATACCCCCAGCTCGCGCTGGAGCTCCTCGATCGGCTTCCCCGGCACATACGGCACGAGGGCGGCAATGTCAGGATGCACCTTCAGCGGCATGCTTCCCTGTTTCTGGCTTAGGTGTGCGTGGGATACGACCCCAAAATCTTCATGAAGAGGCACCGGCTCTTCACCTCTTCGAGCGCTTTCTTCACTCGGTCCTCTTCCACATGGCCCTCGATATCGACAAAGAAGATGTATTCCCAGGCCTTCCGGCGCGACGGCCTGGACTCGATCTTCGTCATGTTGATCCCCAGGGAGGCGAAGGGACGAAGTAGATCGTACAAGGCGCCGACCCTGTCCTTCACCGACAACATGAGCGAGGTCTTGTCCTTTCCGGTCCGCTCCGGTGGCTTTTGTGACAGGATCAAGAAGCGCGTAAAGTTATTGAGGTTGTCCTCAATCCGCGCCCTCACCACCTTCAGCCCGTACAATTGAGCAGCCAGCTCTGAAGCGATCGCGCCGGCTGTCGGGTCGTCCACGCACAGCTCCGCCGCCCGCGCCGTACTCGCCACTTCCGAGAGTGGCGCCAGGGGGAGGTTCGTTTCCAACCAGTTGCGGCATTGAGCGATGGCATGAGGGTGCGAATAGACCTTCTTGATCTCTTCGAAGATCCCCGGTTTCGACATGAGGTGATGCGACACCTCTTGAAGTACTTCGCCGTAAATCAACAGATTCGAATCGATGAACATGTCGAGCGTATAATTAACCACCCCTTCAGTGGTGTTCTCGATCGGCACGACACCGAAGTTGGCTCGCCCTCGTTCCACTTCGTTAAAGACGTCTTTAATGCTGGTGACCGGCACGTATTGGGCGGACGCCCCGAACTTCTGCATGCAGGCCATATGCGTGAACGTCGCGCGGGGACCCAGGTACGCCACCTTCTGTGGCCCCTCGAGGGAGAGCGAGGCCGACATGATTTCGCGATAGACGGGTCGGATGGCTTCGTTGGGAAAGGGACCTGGATTTTGGGTGATGAGCCGCTCGATGATAGCGGCCTCACGAGCAGGGGTGTGAAGGTTGGCTTCTGCGTCTTGTTCTTTCTTTAGCTTCCCGATTTCAATCACTTTTTTCGAACGCTCGTTCAGTAAACGTAAGAGTTCGTCGTCGATTCGATCGATCTCACGACGGTAGTCCTGGAGGTCTTTTGGCATGGAAGGGACACCTCGATCTCGTGGAATCGACGAAGGACAGCCTCAGAGGCAAGGGAACGTTCGCTCACCCCATCGCCCACGTCAGTGCAAGTTGTGGATGATACAGGAACTTTCAAACTTATTGCAAGGAGCATGGAGAACGAGATGCGGAAAATCTTCTGAATCGAGCGCGCCCTAATCCAAGACGCATGGACCGACCAGATGACCGCTAGAAGAGGGCGCGCGGCGATTTCTTGAAGTGTTGATGCGCCAGTTGGGTCACCTGACGTCCGCGACCGGTCCGATCGAGGAAACCGGCTTGAATCAGGTAGGGCTCATAGACGTCCTCGATCGTTCCCTTGTCCTCCTGAACCGCGGCCGCGAGCGATTCGACTCCGACCGGTCCCCCATTGAACTTTTCGATGATCGTGAGGAGAATCTTTCGGTCCATCTCATCGAAACCCGCCTGGTCGACCCCCAGCCAGGTCAAAGCCGTCTGAGCGACCTCGCGCGTGATGCGGCCCTCCGCCTTCACTTGGGCAAAGTCACGGACGCGCTTGATCAACCGGTTAGCGATCCGAGGGGTGCCGCGGGATCGGTTGGCGATTTCGCCCGCACCGTCCTCATCAATCGCGATCCCGAGCAGGCCCGCGGTCCGCACGATGATACGCATTAGATCGGCCGGTGTGTAAAACTCGAGCCGGTACACCAGCCCGAACCGGTCTCGCAGGGGAGAGGTCAGGGCCCCAGCCCTCGTCGTCGCTCCGATCAGAGTAAAGTGCGGCAAGTCCAGTTTGACCGTCCTGGTCGAGGCCCCCTGGCCGATGACCAAATCCAGTTGATAGTCCTCCATCGCCGGATACAACGCCTCTTCAACCGATGCGGGCAGCCGGTGGATTTCATCGATGAAAAGGACGTCATGCTCTTGGAGATTGGTGAGCACTGAGGCCAGGTCTCCCGCATGGGCCAAGACCAACCCGGAGGTGGATCGGATCGCGACACTCATCTCGCGGGCGATGATATGCGCGATCGTCGTCTTCCCCAGCCCGGGAGGCCCGTAGAAGATCGCGTGATCGAGGACCTCTCCGCGCCGTTTCGCGGCCTCGATGCAGATTCGAAGCGATTCCTTCATCCGCTCCTGACCGACATAGTCGTCGAGCGTCTGCGGCCTGAGAGAAACTTCAAGGCCTCGTTCATCCTCGGTCGGTTGATTGGTGACAAGCCTGTCGGTCATCGGATTCACTCGTGAAGCGGGCACCCGTTGCTCTGAGGGATGCAACGGGTCCCCGGTGACACGTGACGCGCCAGGAGCGCCTCTGCCTGTGCTTGCTGCAAGTCACCCGTCATCTGTCACCCGTCACTTTGTCTCAGGAGCTGGTCGAAACTGCTGCGGAGGCGGCAGCGCTCCTTGCCCCGGGGCCGGCGTACTGCCGCAGTCCGGCGGGCACTGAATGCCACCTTTGGTCGGGTCGGGGAGAGTCGACTCCATCTTCTGGAGTTGGCACTGACTCAGAAGACCACCTTCCCGGCCGCCGCATCGGGCCGGGACTGAGGAGCGCCCGATTTCCACGTAGCCCTCCGGGCAGGAGCCGCAGACGGGCAGCATATTGGCACCCAACGGCACGCACTGGACGAGGATTGGTTCTCCGTCCTTGCAGATCTCCGGAGCCGTCGTCACGCCGGTCATTGCGTAACCTTCAGGGCAGGAGCCGCAGGTCTTCCGAATGCTCTTGGGCTGTGCTCCTTCTTGCGCGACCAGGTTCCCGCCCGGAGGGAGGAGCAAGCTCAGCAGCACCCAGGCCGCTAGTAGGACAGCCCTGCGACGTAGCCGCGACTGGATCTCGTGAAGCGCCCAATAGGAGAGACGAGGCATAGATCACCCCTTCGACAGCTCTTTCAAGGCTTCGCGAATGAAGTCCTTGAGCGCGGGCTTGGCCGTAGACGTTTTTCCAATCCGGGTAAGCGCGTCCTTCGCGTCGCTGGCCCGGTACCCCAGATTGACCAAAGCGGACAGCGCATCTCCGAACAGCGGATCCCCGGCATCCGCCGCAGCAATGGTCGCAGAATGTCCAATAGGATGCAGTCGGACGACTTTGTCCTTCAACTCAAGGGCAATCCGCCCCGCGGATTTCTTCCCGACCCCCGGCACCGTCGCCAATTTCTCAACATCCCCCGCTTGAATGGCGGAAGCAAGATCGGGCACCGAGAGCGCAGAGAGCGCACTCAGCGCCAATTTGGGCCCGATCCCCGATACGCCGTTGAGAAGCACAAACATCTCTTTTTCCTGCGCGCTCATGAACCCATAGAGCTGCAGCGCGTCTTCTCGGAGATGGGTCGAGATGCAGAGGGAAGCGGTTTCGTTCAGGTCCGGGAGGGCGTAATAGGTACTGAGCGGAATAAATACTTCATATCCGACCCCCTGCACGTCGAGAGTCAGATGGGTGGGCGCCTTGAAGGCCAACCGGCCTGTCAGTAAGGCTATCATTAAGACGGGAGGTGCATGGCTGGAGACGCGTGGCCGACCGCCAAAGGGAAAAGGATTTCCCGCACCTCGTCACACGTCAGTTGTCACCGATCGCGTCTTCCTCATCCGGTCGCCGCCACGACCTTTTCCATGACCTCAGCCGAAATATCGAAATTGGCATGGACCTTCTGGACATCATCATGTTCGTCCAGAATCTCCATGAGCTTGAGCATGTGCTCTGCCGATTTCTCCTCGAGGCGGATCGTGTTTTGAGGGACGAACGTGACCTCGGCCAAGGCGCTCTCGATCTTGGCATCGGCGAGGGCTTTCTTGACAGCCTCAAATTCTCCAGGACCGGTGATCACCTCAAAGGTATTCTCCGTCACCCTCATGTCTTCGGCACCCGCGTCGAGCGCCAACGATAGCAGGCGATCTTCTTCCACTTTCCCCTTCTCAACGGTGATCACGCCCTTCTTGTGGAACTGCCAGGCGACTGAGCCGGCCTCTGCCATGTTGCCGCCGTTTTTGGTGAGCAGACTGCGTATTTCGGCGACCGTCCGTTTGTGATTGTCCGACGTGATCTCGATCATCAACGCGGTTCCGCCTGGGCCGTATCCCTCCAAGGTAAACTCTTCATAGGTCACGCCCGGTAGTTCACCGGTGCCCCGCTGAATCGCCTTCTTAATCGTGTCGCCCGGCATGTTGGCGTCCTTCGCCTTGGCGATCGCCAGCCGGAGTCGAGGATTTCCGTCCGGGTCGCCGCCCTGGCGAGCCGCAATCGTCAACTCGCGAATGATGCGCGTAAAGATCTTGCCCCTCTTCGCATCCTGCGCCGACTTGTGACGTTTGATCGTGGCCCAGTGGCTATGTCCGCCCATTGTCCTGCCTTGTCGGTTGAATCGGGAATCGACTCAGAGAGATTATCCGTTGGAGCAAAGTTTTCTAACACAGACTCTTCAGGCGAGTCAACGCGCAATCCCACCTTGAAAGCATCAACGAAGTACTGGATGGAGTCCATCGCGTTCGACAATCAAGCTTTAAGCCTGGCAGCCTCGCTTGGCTGAAGACCTTGATCAAGAATCGAGAGAGGAGAGCTCACTGGGACGTGTCGACCGGGCGCGCCCCACGCTCTGACGCCGCGCGTATGATCCTCCTCACGGCGAGTGAGGACCTTAGCGCCTCATGGTACGCCGTGAGGACCCTGCCTCTAGAAGCCGTGTCCCTTACCGTGAAGCACCTTTGGCCGTTCGCGTCGCATCCAGGATACTCCAGATGGCGACGCCGGAGAGCAGCAGCGATCCAACGATGAACAACCCGACGGGCTGAGGAAAAACCCGAGATCGAAGCCATTCGAACATTCCTGTGGTCACGCCAAAGACGCTGTCCGCGCCAAGACCCGCGAGGAGAAACGCCACTCCTTTCCCCCAGGCACGACAATAAAGCTGGCCCAAGCCGGGAACGATCGCCGAGAGGAAGCCCGCGACCATGGGCTTTTTCGGAGCGCCGACGTTCATATGCTCTGGCGAGGCGCGCTATTCAGAGTAGAACAGGAGGTCCAGGCCGATCGCGAGAATAAGGAGCGCCCAGGCCATTTCCCAGCTCGATCTCGTCTGGTCGCGCGGCATGTTCCAGCCCGAGACGAGCTTCGTCGAGCCCGCGGTGATCGCCAAGGCGCCCATCAGCGCATGGTGCATGGCAATCTTGTGGGCGGCAGGGTGGGGCCCGTGGGAATGCACGAACAACATGAAGCCTCCGGCGATCGCAAAGACCGGCAAGGGCACGGTCCACGCGCTGTGAGCAAAATGACCGAGCCGTCGTCGTAACTCGATCAAGCCGACTGCGAGCAACGACAGCGCATAGGCCTTGTGCTGGAGCATTTCCAGATCATTCCCGAAAAAGGTCTCTCGGAAGCTCAAGCGACCGATCGGCCAAGCTTCGTGATCACTCCAGATGAGGAGGAACGCGCTGACGCCCAGCATCGCCACAGGAAGAAGAAACCTCGTCCAAGCCAGAAACGCAAGGCCCCGCGCCTGC
>CAZZPI010000120.1:0-7249 GCA_964655865.1 uncultured Nitrospiraceae bacterium | reverse complement strand
GAGCTGGCGGTTCGACCCGAGCCCCGCGTTGAAGAGTCCCGAGGCTTCAAGGACTCGAATGGCGGCTTCCACCGCGTCGATGGCCGCCCCGCCGCTGCGCAGCTCGCCGTATCCGTCCACGAGCGCCTGCGCGAGACAGTCGGCCTGCGGCGCGCTCAACTCGCGCAATCCGGCACCGCCATGGACAAGCAGCAGAGGAAGACGGCGACTCAATGGAGGAGAATGTCCTTTGCCTTGCGGTAGACGGGATTTTGCATTCGGGCGAGATCCGACCGCACGAACCCGAGGCCGGTCACGCAGAGCTCGAAATTGTCCGACAGCTTTCGGAACAACGGCGACTCATCCGACACGCCCGCCTCGGTCACTCGCGCGACAATGCCGTAGGAGCGCTTGCCGGTCTTGACGTAGTCCACGAGGAAGTCCGGATGATAGATCATGCTCGCGCTCTTCAGCCGTTTCAAGTAATCGGGAAACAATCCAGCCATGAACAACGTGAAGTCGCCGATATGGCGATGGACCTCCCGCTCGCGCTCGAACGACTGCGCCTCCAACAACACCTCCGATTCGAACAGGAGATCCACCACGGTATTGACTGCCTTGCCCTGGCGGTTGCGAATCTTGTAGAGGCGGTCGGTCCGGGTGAATTCTACGAGGAGATCGGAAACGTAGTGGGTGACGTTCGAGTCGGGCCAGCCGAGATGCTCCGTGAAGCTCTTTTCTGTGAGCGTCCCGAATAATTGACGCAGCGGATGGTTCCGAGGAACTTCTGTGGCCATCTCCACCTCCTACTCCGGAGCGATGACCAATGGTACAAGCAAAGTATAGCAAAGGTACCACCCCTTGGAACAATTCCACGACAGAGGGGGGAGCATGATCACGCTCGATTTATGCTTCCCGGCGGCTGTCGACGAGTAACGTCACAGGTCCGTCGTTTAGCAAGTCGACCCGCATAGATGCTCCAAATACGCCCGTTTCGACCGGCGTCCCCATCCCCCGCAATTGCCCCGCCGCCAATTCGTACAGCCGTCTCGCTTCCTCCGGCGGCGCAGCCTCGTCGAACCCGGGCCGCCGACCTTTGCTCGTATCGCCCAACAGGGTGAATTGGGACACTAGCAAGATCGAGCCGCCGATGTCTTCGACCGACCGATTCATCTTCCCCTGCTCATCACTGAAGATACGCAGGGTCCGGAGTTTCTCGACGATGTAGCGAACGTCGGCCTCGCCGTCGCCCTTCGCCACCCCCAGCAGCACGACGAGCCCCGCACCGATCCGGCCGACGACCTTGCCATCGACCTCCACCGAGGCTCGGCTCACGCGTTGAACGACCGCTTTCATCACTTTTGCCGAAGCAGTGCGAGGCTTCCTTCCAGCTTGAGCAAGCGCCGTTTGATCGACACGCCGCAAGAGAACCCGCCCAGCGAACCGTCCTGGGCCACAACACGATGGCAGGGCACGACGATGGGAACGGGATTCGCCCCCAGCGCCATCCCGACCGCGCGTGCATACCGCGCTCCTCCTACCCGAACCGCCACCCATTGGTACGACCGCACGCGACCGAACGGAATGCGCTGAATCGTCCGCCACACTCGTCGCTGAAATGCTGTCCCGACGGACAAGTCCACCGGAACGGAAAACTCGCGCCTGGTGCCCTGCAAATACGCGATGAGTTGAGCTCGAGCTGCTTTCACGATGGGGAGCGGTGTTTTCGACGCCGCCTGTGGACTGGCTGTGTCATGACGCTTCATCCGAGACAGGCCGATACTGGTCACGCCTTTTTCGGACACCGAGAGACTGACCCAGCCCCAGTTCGTCTTGAACGCAACAGAATCCGGGGCTGACTGCGGGGACTGTCTCATTGCCTCGTTCTTCACTCTTACATGTTCCTACGCCGACCCACGCGCTCGAATCAACTTGCGCCTGGCCAGATTCCACAGGACGTCCAACTCTTCGGACTTCAACAGGGCGTGCACGCCGAAATAACCGCTCGCGCTCAATCCGATGGCCACGAAGAGCATGACCGACTTCGCGACCCATGCCCCCTCGTAGGTCCAGACTTTCGCGTTGGCCACCCACCAGCAGGCCACCGCCAGCGGGACGCAGGCGAGCATGACGCGGAGAGCTGATCGGCCCACCGAAGACCAATCCACGCCGCCGACCCGTCGATTCAGCACGGCGACGAGAATCGATCCGTTCACCATCGCCGCCAACGCAGTCGCGAGCGCCAGCCCAGGGGCGCCGAGCGGCGACATGAAGAGAAGCGAGAACACGATATTCGCTCCCACCGCAACCACGGCCGAGAGAGCCGGGAGCTTCGTGTCTTGTAAGGAGTAGAACGCCGACACGATAATCCGCACCCCGGCGAAGGCCCAGAGCCCCACGGCGTAGCACAGCACCGCCGTCGCGGTGGCGGCGGTATCGGCCTTCGTAAACGACCCATGCTCGAAGAACAGATGGACGATCGGCTGGCGCAACAGCATGAGTCCCACCATGGCCGGCAGAATGATGAACAGAATCATCCGGAGACCGAAGGCGAGCGTCCCGCGCAGCTCGTCCAACGCGCCGCGCGCCGCTTGGGCCGACAGCGTGGGCAAGATCGCGGTCGCGAGCGCGACGCCGAAAATCCCCAAGGGAAATTGAATCAGCCGCATGCCGTAGAACAGATAAGTGGGACCACCGGAAAAAAAGGAACCGAGGATCGTGCTGACGGTAATGTTGATTTGGGTCACCGACAGTCCGACCAGCGACGGCACCATTAAGAGACCGATCCGTTGCACGCCCGGATGCCTGGGATGAAATCGAAAACCGAACAACATGCCTCGGAGCTTCAACCCAGGTAACTGCATGGCGAACTGGGCGGTCCCGCCGGCGACCACCCCGATCGCGACGCCGATGATCGGTTCCGGCAGCAACGGAGCGAGAAAGAAGGCGCAGCCGATGATGAAGATGTTGAAGAACACCGGTGAGAATGCCGGGGCGGCGAAGGCGCGCAAAGAATTCAGAATGCCCATGGCCAGCGCCGCCAGGCTGATGAAGACGAGATAGGGGAACATGACGCGCGTGAGCAGCGTGGTCATCTGAAGTTTGGCCGGCTCGTCATGAAACCCCGGCGCGAGGACCCACACGATCCCGGGTGCCGCCACGATGCCGCACAGCGCGATGGCGGTCACGATGGTCAGCAGCGTCGTGAAGGTCGCGCTGGCGAGTTCCCAGGCATCGCGCTTGCTGCGGAGAGAATGGTATTCGGTGAACACCGGAATGAAGGCGGAAGACATCGAGCCTTCCGCGAACAGCTCGCGCAGCAGATTGGGGATCCGGTAGGCGACGAAGAACGCGTCGGCGGCGGGCGTCGCGCCAAACAAGCGAGCCAAGACCATGTCACGCACAAAACCGAGTACCCGGCTACAGAAGGTCGCGAAGCCGATCAATCCCGCGGCCTTGACGACTGAGTGATTTTCGTCTTGGTTTGTGGGAATGGTGGCGCCAGTCGCAGGCAGGGACATCGGGCGGATTGTAGCGGATGGATTGACGACAGTCTACGAACGAGCAGGTTCTTCATCTCGACCCGCGCCCGCGTGCGGCCACGCCAAGGAAGACAGCGCGGCAGCGGCGAGGCTATGCGAGCTGGGCTCTTCCGATCCGGTGCGTGCGCTTCAACGGCGCCGTATTGACGACGTGTCCAAGCGCCTTTACACAGCCTGATAGATATCCTCATCAACGGGCTTCAAACGCGTGATGCGCCGAGCAATGCGGATTCCATGGGCGCGCACCCCGGCGAGCACGGCTTGGCGGACGGCCGCCGGCAACGATTCCGGTGGGTGTGCACCGATGTGCTCACGCGGCAAGTGTTTGACGAAGAGCGCCACCAGGTGCGCGGTCGCCCAGGGAATTGGCGAGGACGGCATCCCCTGTCCCCGGAGCTGATAGAGGCTCGGAAAGCTGACGTCCCAACGAATCATCGTCGGCCGGTCCTGCTTGATCCCTCGAACCAGTACGGCCAGCGCGAAGCGCGCATTCCGCAGCTCACCCCGCCGGATCAGTTTGGTGACCATGCGCGGGGGAGGAGTTTTCGGAAACCGCGCCGCCACCGGGCCCTGTGACTTCCTGAGCTTGCCCTGGCGGTACCAACGGCGGAGCCGCTCGAAGTCGCCTCCTCCGATCTTGACATCCATGTCATCCATGCTGATCACACGGGGCAAAGTGCACACTTCATCTTGGGCCGCCAAGACGACTCCCACAGAACCGATCGGCGGCGGGAAGCGGAACAGCTCCCGCTCGCCGAACCGCCGACCGAAGCGAAAGCGACCCTGTCGGTACACGCACGGTCGTGCGACAGCGGCACTGAAGGATTCGTCGGCCGACCACTGTGAAAAGGCGTCTTCGCTCTCCGTGTGTTCGTAGAGCCGCACGCGGACCGTCTCGACCCGATCGAGCAGTTCCGCACTTCGCGCCACAAGCAGGTTGGTGAGGCCCGGCGCCACGCCTGCGTCGAACAACGCGACGCGGCGCTTCCTCCGGAAGTGGTCGTCGAAGCGAAACTGTTCGGCTTTGAAGGGATCGCGCGTCAGGTGGGAGGCGGTGTCGAGATAGTGGCAGCGCAGGCGAAGGGCCGCTCGGAGAACAGTCGTGTTGCACGCCGCCGGGCAGGCGTTGACGATCAGGTGGTGGCCCCGCGCCGTCCTGACGATGCTCCAAAAGTTACGTGCGTTGACCTGCTTGATGGGGACGGGAACCCGCGTCCCCAGAAAATGCCGCGCGCGTTCGGGATCCCGGTCGCCACATGACACCTGATGACCTTGGCGACCGAGAAGAGGCACGAGCAAGGACCCGGTCGCTCCGACACCGAGCAGAAAGACCCGCATCGGCGCGCACTGTACCATAAACCGGGCTGATCCAGGGCTACGGATTCACGGGCAGGCCCAGAAACAACGTGCCGGAGTGCAAACTCTCTAAGCTCACCAGGGCACGCTCAAGTCGTTCCCTCCCCCAAAAGCACTACTCAGGCTACCAATGCCCAATGGTTTCCGCAGCAACGGATTGGCTACCCTGCACCTACATTCTCGACGACGGGAGGTAGCCGTGCTGGTACTAAGTATCATTGGAGCCTACATGGGACTCCTGATTGTCTTAGCTGTCGCAACACCGGGGGTCGGACCCATCGGCACCCTGATGGTAATGTTGCCGGGACCTTTCACGGAATTGATGCATGCGCCGGCCTATGGTTACTTGGCCTTTCTAGCGATCCGAGGCTTCAGACACCGAGGCTGGCCCGTGTCGTATGCGTTGGGAGTCGGCTTGCTTCTGGCACTGGTCTTCGGAGTGTGGACGGAAGTGGCTCAGGCATCCGCGCCCGGCCGCAGCCCGTCCGTAGATGACCTCGTGGTCGATAGCATCGGGATCGCACTGGCCGGCAGCCTGGTCCTGTGGCAGGAGCTGCGCCCGGCCCAATTTGATCTGGTCACCAACGCGTTAAGCCGGTGGCCGCAGCGCCTCAGGAGAGGAGTCATCTCATGAGATCCGGGTTTGGGAGACGCACCATATTCCGCGTCCCGGTCCACTGTCCGGTGTACTACACAAACGGCAGCTTCCACGCCAGCGGCGTCGTACGAAACCTCTCCGGATCCGGCGGATTGTTGCAGGGGACTCATCCTGTTACCGAAGGCATGCTGCTCACCGTTTTCCTCATCCCACCCGCACCTCGCCATCCGTTCATGGTCAAAAATGCCAAAGTACGTTGGGCGCAAGGGACGGGGTTCGGCATCGACTTGACCGATCTCGATCTCTCGACACAGGCTCACTTGGCGCACCTGGCTTTGTCGATCCCCTCGACTCACTGACCGAGACGGTCCGCCGTGGCCCGGCGCCGCCGTCTTCGTGAGGTGACCCCGCCGACTATGCAGGGAGACATGCTACACTTCTGACATGGGTCCTTCTCGTCGGTAACGCCCTACTCCCGCCGCTGATCGGTCCCGACGCGGCCTGCTGGATCTCCGGCGCGGGCTCCTCGACCTGCACAAAGCTCTCATAGAGGCTGAACGGATCACGTATGAGCGCATCTTCGGGCGCATCCCTTCCAACGGGCAACTCCTCCAACTCGTCATGCACGATCCCTGGTTTACGTGGCTCCGCCCCCTCTCGCAACTGGTTGTCCGGCTCGATGAGGTAATGGACCGGTCAGAGCGCGAGCCCTCTCTTGATGCTCACGATCTCCTCGACGCGGCGCGGCAGTTGAAAGTCCATCACCCCGGCATCAAGATCATCGGCGTGACCATGCACGCGGATCCGGCCTATGTTCGGGCCGCCTTCAAAGCCGGGGCGTCCGGCTATTTATTGAAACGTTTCGCAGCCGAGGAGCTGGAACAGGCCATCCGCGCCGTGTTGTCCGGAAACTACTACGTGACCCCGCTGATTACGAAGGAAGTGATGACGTCGCTGCTCAGCCCTGCCGAGGGACCGACCCGGCCGGGTGATGAGCTGACGATGCGTCAACGGGAGGTGTTGAATCTCCTGGCGGAGGGTCGATCGGCCAAGGAGATCGCCGCAGTCCTCAAGATTTCACCACGGACAGTGGAATTTCACACATCCCAAATGATGGAACACCTGGACCTCCGTACCACCGCCGAACTGATCAAATACGCCCTCACGCACGGCATCATCACGTCGTAGATCTCTAGCCCGCATTATTCACGAGGGTTCGTGACGAAACCGGCGAGACGCCTGCGAGACGGGCGCGTGGAGCCCCGAAGACCTGAGGCGTACTTGAACAGTACGTCGAAGGTCTGAGGGGCGAGCCCGCCCGCCGGCATGCCGCGAAGCCCGCATGCCAGCAAGCAGGCTCGCCACGCGCCTGCGCAATTTCGTTGCGAACCGTCATGAATAATGCGCGCTAGCACGTTAAATCCCTCATGCGCTCAAAACGGCCCTCATTCTCACCCACCCACCCGCGCCGGCCAAGACCGGCGCTTTCCACTGGACACGCCGTTCCGCGGTCGCAGCCGCAGCAGTTCGCTACATACAATGGTTTGCCAACATTGCTTTCTTGGTCTTCTAGCAGGCTGCGGAAAAACTCATTTTGACACCTGTCGTCGCAGATATCGAGGGTTAAGACGACGCTGAACCGCCATGCAGGATGCTCAAAAAGGCCGTCCAGCAAGGTTGCAGCGAGCGAAGAGTCGAATCGTACTCTGTGCCGTACGGTGAGCCTCTGAGCGATGCGAGAACGCCGCTGGCGGACTTTTTCCGCATCCTGCTA
>CAZZPI010000119.1:0-7271 GCA_964655865.1 uncultured Nitrospiraceae bacterium | reverse complement strand
TTCAGCAGACGCATGACGGCCGGCAACTTGATGGAAATCGAGACCCCGTGAATCTCTCGATCGTAAACCTCCAGCACCTCGACTTTACCCTGCCACAGCAAGGTGATCGCTTTTTGCCAGTGCAGCACCCGCAGGGGTTCATAGGTCGAATTGAGCAACAACGTCATTTCCATAGGCGCGGTTCCCTACACGCTCACGTCGGACCGGACCCGTCTTCGATCCAGCCGGTGGTAGTTTCTATGCCACAAGCGCCCGTTCAAATCAAGGCCGCAGGCCCTCCTGCAGGCGCCACCACCAGGCCACGGCATCGCTCCACGTGGCCGCGCGGACCTTCATACCAAATTATAGCCGAATGAACGACTTCGTCCGCGCGACCTCCCTCCAAGATGTCCCGCCCGGAACCTGCCGCACGGTCGAGGTCGACGGCACATTCGTGGCCCTGTTCAACATCGACGGCATGATCTACGCACTCGACAACACATGTCCGCATGCCGGTGGTCCCTTAGGTGAAGGAACGATCGTGGGAGACTGCGTGAAATGTCCCTGGCACGGCTGGCGCTTTAACATCCGCACGGGCATCCGCCCGGAAAATCCGGACTTCCACGTGCCACGTCGTGCTGTCCGGATCGAAGACAACATGATTCTGGTCTCACGAGCGCTCAGCCCGTAGAACCGGGGGGAAGCGCGCCGGGAAAGCCGCTCGGCGGCACGGCAGGTGTTCCACCGCTCGGCATCAATCCATCGGCCGGGAGCGATGCCGCGTTGACCTTCCTGGTCGCAAGATTCGCGTGCCAGATGAACTCACGCTCGAACCATTGAGTCCTCCCCTGCTCGCGCATGGTGAGCCGGATTTCGTAGAGATCGTTTTCGAGCTTGATGACGCGCCACTCGCCGAGCCGGATGCCCTCCCCACGTTGAGCCTTGAGTCTCGCGTGCTCGTTCATCGCTTGGAGAATGGTGGGATAGCCCTGCGCCGGATGGGTTTGCACGAGAGCGAGGGCTTCCGCTGCTTGACGATCCAGCATGGGATTCAAGCCGGGAGGCCTTGTCCACCAGTAAATCAGCCCGCCGATCGCCAAGAGTGCGAACACGGCGTAGTGGACGACCGCCGTGCCCGATCGGCCTTCTGAGCCGTTGGCGGGAGGAGAAATATGTCCGGGCATCGATTGCATCTGATCCATACCGTGAAGTGAATCTTAGGGAGCGGAAATAGGCCAAGTCAATCGCGTCGGAGCGGAAACGCCGCATCTACCTTGATGAATGCATCCTTTCGCGACATCTTGTCCCCTTGACAAGGCTGCGCGAGACTGTGTTACAAGTACAGGCTCGTTTGACCCATGAAATTTTTCTTTTACGCGGACAATCTGAATGCGACGCAGCTCTCGCGGCGTGCTCCCGAGCACAAGTTCTTGTTCAAGGCCTGGCTGCCCGATCACACGATCCAATTTTGCCGCTGGTCGACCCAGTGGCGCTGCGGCTTGGCAAGCGTGGTGCCCTCCGCCGGCGAAAAAGTGTGGGGCGCCGTCTTCGAGATTACGGACGCCGATCTCAAAATCTTCGATGAATTCGAAGGTGACGTTCCGCAAGGCGCGTACCGTCACGTGTCCGTCAACGTGGTGACAGAGGAAGGCGAGAAGGTGTTGGTCACAACCCACGCGGCGCAGCCGATTGGCAGGTTCAAACCGAAAGAGCATTACTTGGACTGGGTGATGAAAGGTCTAAAGCATTGGAAGTTGCCGGAAGAATGCATCGAGCAGTGGCAAGCGTATAAGCCGAAGTAACCCGGGAGCGTATGGCGTATAGCGTATCGCCTATGGCACACGCGTTCTACAGTTTTTTGCTTGTGCTATAAGCCATCAGCTACACGCCATCTGCCATTAGCGCTTACAAGGAGACCCCATGCCGAAGCCACAACATCATATCCTCGTCTGCACGAACATGCGTCCCCCCGGCCATCCCAAACCCTCCTGCGGCAGCCAGGGAGCGTCCCAACTGGCCATGGCCTTCAACATGGGGCTCATGCAGCGGGGCATCCAGCCCGGCGAGGTGCTGGTGACCACGTCATCCTGTCTCGGGCCCTGTGAGCAGGGGCCGACCGTCGTCATTTATCCGAGCGGAACGTGGTACTCCAAGGTGACCGAATCGGATGTCGCTACGATCCTGGACGAGCATATCGTGAAAGGCACGCCTCCTGCGAAATTGAACCCTGACGCTGTCTGGGGTGGGTAGCAAGAAAAGTTATGAGTTGTCAATGAGGAGTATCCGGTCAGACGCTTTGCACCGAGAGCTGAGAACTCAAAACTTCCTGCCATGAGCAGCCAGGCCGCTCAAGAACATAAAGCTCATGCCCCGCAATCCATCGGATGCGTGATCATTACCTGTTCAGACACCCGCACGCCGGAGACCGACACCAGCGGTAATCTCATTCAACGCCTGCTGAAAGACCACGGGCATGCAGTCGTGGCGTATCACCTCATCAAGGACGAGCCGTCCAAGATCAAGACCAAGATCAAATCCGCCTTGGCCAACAAGAAGGTCCAGGCCATCATCATCAACGGAGGGACTGGCATCTCGCGTCGAGACTCCACATTCGAAGCGGTGGATGCCATGCTGGAGAAAAAGCTGGACGGCTTCGGCGAGGTGTTTCGCTATCTGACCTACCAGGAGATCGGCTCCCCGGCCATCATGAGCCGGGCGACCGCCGGCATTCTCAAGGGCCGGGTGCTTTTTTCCACCCCGGGCTCCGAAAACGCCGTCCGCCTCGCGATGGAGAAGTTGATCCTGCCGGAGTTGGGGCACGTCGTACAGCAGCTCTGCAAGTAACGTGAAGCGAAATTCGTGAAGCGTGACGCGTGGAAGATTCTGATCCCGTTACCTCTGCACATAGTCTTCGACCGAGAACCCGGCATCTTTGAGAATCCTGACCGCGAGACCTCTTCCAACATCACAGCCTGTGTGGATCGGAATAGTCACTGACACGTTTCGTGCATTATGCCGAAGCGTGATGTGACTATGAGTCCGCTTTCTTGAAAAGGCGGCTGGGGTAATCCGACCTGCGCGCGTCCAACGAGCACCGCCCGCTGTGTGAAAATCTGACCAGCCTCGCGTGCGCGTTGCGCGAGCAGAGGATACTCCAGCCGCCTATCCCCGCTTTCAACATCCGACTAATCTTGTGCGATCTTCGGTTCTGACACCTTCTGATAAAAGAGCAGCAAATCCCGCACGGAAATGACGCCGACGATCGTGCCGCCTTCGGTGACCCCCAAATGCCGCACTCCGAGATCACCCATCATGTCGTGAGCATCCTGGACCGTTCGAGTCCCCTCGATCGTGGCGATCGGCGTGCTCATGATCTGTTTCACGGTCAGTTTTTTGAGATCTTTCCCGGGTGCGACCGCGCGCCGCACGATGTCCGTATCCGTGATAATCCCGACGAAGTCCTTCCCTTCTTTCACGAACAAGGAACCGATCCGCTCCTCGCGCATGTGCTTCGCCGCGCTGCTGACGGACGTGGCGGGCCCGACGGTTTTCGGATGCTTCCGCATGATCTTGGCGACAGTCCCCACAGGTGACCTCCCTCAGAAATATGTGAATGTCATAGGCGCCGTCATTCAACGACGAGCACGATCTTACCAAAGAAGTTTCGGCTTAACATCTGCTCTTGCGCCGCACGCGCGTCCTTCAGCGGATAGGTGCGGTCGACGACCGGGGTGAGTTTGCCTTGCGCCACGAGGTTGGCCGCCGTGACCAAGTCGGCCCTCGTTCCCATGTACGACCCCTTGACCGTGAGCTGACGCGCGAACAGGGATCGCAGGTTCAGGGAGACTTCACCCCCGGTGGTGGCACCGCACGTCACCAGGCGGCCGCCTCTCGTGAGCGACGCCAGGCAGGCGTCCCACACCTGCGGACCGATGTGCTCGATCACGACGTCGACGCCGCGGCCTTCCGTCAGGCCCTTCACTCGCTCATCGACGTTCTCCCGCGCATGGTTGACGACCGCATCCGCGCCGAGCAACACGGCCTTGCCGATCTTGTCGTCCGCGCCGACGGTCGTAATCACCTTGGCGCCCACCAGCTTGGCGATCTGCACCGCCATGCTGCCCACGCCGCTGCCGGCTCCCATTACCAAGACAGTCTCGCCGGGCTTGACTTGCGCGAGGGTAACGACCATGTGCATCGCCGTCACGGAGACGAGCGGAAACGCCGCCGCTTGCTGAAAGGAGAGGGCGCCCGGGATCGGCAGCACATTCCGCCACGGCACCATGACGTACTCGGCATACCCACCGTCCGTCTTGGCGCCGAGGATTCCGTATGAAGAACAGAAGTTGTCGCGTCCTGCCAGACAGGCGTCGCATTGCCAACAGCTCAGCCCCGGCGACACGAAGACCTTGTCCCCCGGCTTGATCGCAGTGACGTTCCGACCTACAGCCTCGACGAGGCCGGCGATGTCCGACCCGGAAATGTGCGGGAGCGGGATCGGATACGCGGGAATGCCCTGCCTGATCCAGATGTCGAGATGGTTCAAGGCGCAGCCTTTGACTTTGACGAGGACGTCATCCGGGCCGATCTTCGGCGTGGGCACCTCCTCATAGGACAATTTATCCGGTCCGCCGTGTTCGCGAAAGATGACAGCCTTCATGCTCCCTCACGGTCGTAAATGTTGAATCATGAATGGTGAATTATGAATTATCAGAACATCCGGCTCGTAATTCATAATTCCTAGTTCATAATTCAGAACGTTAGCGTTCCCTCCACCACCATGACTACTTCTCCGCCCACCTTGACCGACTGGATCATATCATCGTCGGATTCCACCTGAATAAGAATTCTCGAGGGGCGTTCGATCTCATAGCCCTGCTCGGCGGTGATCTCCGTCGTCGGCCCGACTTCCACCGCGCCGTTTTGCACCAGGTACGCGCCGAGGGCGCCGCTTGCGCTGCCGGTGGCGGGATCCTCCACGATGCCGATCGGAGGCGCGAACATTCTCGTATGAACCGTCGCCTGAGGCTCGACCGTCATGGTCGTATAGACCATGATGCCGTTGGCGCCGTACTGGCGACACACCTCCGTAATCGCCGAGACGTCGGGCACGATAGACCGCACCGCCGTGAGCGTCCGCACGGGCACGATCATAACCGGCAACCCGGTCGACACGACCTCGACGGGGAGTTTCGTCTCCGCGATGTGATGCTTCGCGAGACCGAGCGCATTGGCCACGCTGTAGAGATCGTCGACATCTTCCACCGCCCCGAGGAACCGCGGCGTCGCCTGGGTCATCACCACGCGAAGCACCCGGCCGTCCCGCACATGCAGCTCCACCGGGAAGAGGCCGATATTGCACTCCTGCACGACGCAGGTCACGGGCTCCTGAAGCGGGAATCGACTTAACTGACTAAGGACGAAGAAGGTCCCCACGACCGGGTGGCCCGCAAAAGGGATTTCTTGCGTCGGCGTCAGAATCCTGATCCGAGCCGCCGCTGTCTTGTCGGTCGGCGGAAAGACGAAGACCGTTTCCGACAGGTTCATCTCGCGGGCGATTTGTTGGAGCTGGTAATCGGTCAGCCCTTGGGCATCGGGAAAGACCGCGACCGGATTCCCGCCAAAGGCCTGATGGGTGAAGACGTCCGCCTGATAGAACTTCAGCGACCGCTGTTCAGACATCATCGATTCTCATAGGTCGAGCAGCGCTCGACACGGGAGGGGGCCCGCACCAACTCCCATCCCATACCCACCATTACCCGTCACTCGGCACGCGTCATTGGGTGTCATGCGGGACGCGGCAAGGCTTCGTAGGCTTGCGTTAGTGGGTTCTTGAGATACTGCTCGACGTAGCTCCGGAGGGACCCGTTGCGATAGAGTTGTTCGTTCGCAAAGCGGGTGTCGACCTTGTGCAACACTTTCACCTTCACGCCGGTTTTTTTCATGAACTGTTCGAGCGTGACGCCCATAATATCCGAATACGGCCCGCGTCCAGATTGCATCACACATTTGGGAATGTGCAGCACCTTTTCTTTGGTCACACGCCTGGCAATGTCGTCGAAGGTGAGCAGGACCGAGCAATCGGAATCTCCCGCCAGGGTGGCGTTCGGCACGAAGAGAAAGCGCGCGCGATTCTTCCGGAACATCGAAAGAATCTTGTGGATGCTGCCGGCCATGACGACCGTATCCTTCTTGTCCAATTCCAACGAATCAAAGAGGCTGATGATCCGCTTGCGACTGAGAAACGCCGTGATATAAGCCTCCGTGTGGATGGTCTGCAGATTGGGCAGGCCGGCGTCGTAGACCCGCTGCGCTTCCTCGGGTAGGAACTTGCGTCCCTGTCGCATGAGTGAAACGGTGTCTTCTTTCAAGCCTCTGACGGGCGTCAAGCATCCCATCCACAAGACGCACTTCTGATTGATGGCGGAGATCGTCATCGCATCCTTCGACATCGTGTGCGAATCGAACGCATAGAAGTTGGCCGACGAGACCGCCGGGCCGTCCAGCACCTTCAACAGATGCTTCACGGAGGGCGCGTGTGGCATCAACCGCTGCCGGTAGTCGCTCAACGTGATGACCGACAGCTCGAAATTGATGCGCCCGGGATACTGCGCGGCCAATTGATGGATTTTCGGCACGTGCACGAAGCCGACGGTAAAGAATTGAATGTTCTTATCGGTGTATTGCAGAAAGTCTTCGACCCACTCCATCGCCTTGGGATGGAGGAACAGATCCGTCCACTCCATGTACTCGTTGCCGCCGAGACACCAGAACTGTTTGGGATCGGTGGGCTTCTGATTGATGTAGTCCAGAATGAACTTCCAGTCCTCATCGGTCGTCTTGGGGGGGTCGAGCGTTTCGCGGTAGGAGTGATCGAGCTCGTAGCAGAACTCACACTTGACCGGACAATCCCGCCCCAGGCTCAAGGGAATCTTGCCCGCGTCCATCTCGTGGATCAGGACTTCACGGTAATCTTTATTCTTGAAAATTGGGGTCGGCTGCAGGATCGGCAGTTGCGTAGGCATATGCGCGATTGACAGGCCTAAAGTCCTTTTGCCAGACTCACTGCATGGCAAGCCCTGACGAAGACGGGCTGCGTGATGCCCTGACGGTGCTGGAATTGACGCTGCCTCTTACGAAAGAGCAGCTCGATCGAAAACGGCGCGAGTTGTTGCACACCTGGTATCCTGCGCGCTACGCCAACCTGACCAACAATCCCAGGAAGTACATGCAGATGTACACGCAGGCCGAGGAGATGACGCGTAAGATCGAGGCGGCCTGCGAAACCGTGG
>CAZZPI010000118.1:0-7289 GCA_964655865.1 uncultured Nitrospiraceae bacterium | reverse complement strand
ATCATCTAGCGCTATCGGTTCGGCGCTCACTCTCCAGCACCTCGACCATTCCCCTCCCTTCCTGGAAGGAGGGTGAATTACAAAACACCAAGCGTAGCAAGCTGAGAGCCGCTGGTTGTTCGAGCCATGAACTGCATCAAGTGCACTACCAAGGCCGTCATCGGGCTTCCCCGCCACAACGCGGCGTTCTGCAAGCCCTGCTTTACGGGGTTCGTTCAGGACCAGGTCGCGCGCGCCATCAAGTCCCAGAAGATGTTCGGCAAGGAGGATCGCGTCCTCGTCGCCGTTTCCGGCGGCAAGGACAGCCTCGCCCTCTGGCATATCTTGCTCGCGCTCGGGTACAAGGCCGATGCGCTCTACGTGAATTTGGGCATCGAAAGTTACTCCGTGCAATCGCAGCGGAAGGCCACGGCATTCGCCGAATCCTTCGGGGCCGCACATGGAGCCACCCTTCACGTACACACAGTGGAGCAAGAAGAAGGCGCGGGGATTCGGGAGCTGGCGCAGCTCATTCACCGTCCCACCTGCTCGACCTGCGGGACGATCAAGCGGTACCAGTTCAATCGCGTGGCCGTCGAGGAGGCGTATGACGTGATGGCGACGGGCCACAATCTCGACGACGAAGCCGCGCGGCTGCTCGGCAACATCCTCCACTGGCAGGAAGATTATTTGGACAAGCAAGGGCCGACCCTCCCGGCCTCCGTGGAAGGATTTGCGAAGAAGGTGAAGCCGCTCTATCGGCTTTCCGAGCGGGAGATCGCCGCTTACGCCGTGCTCAACAAGATCGACTACATCGTCGAAGAGTGCCCGATGGCGAAGGGATCCAAGATGCTTCTCTATAAGGAGGTGCTCAATCGATTGGAGACCGAATCGCCCGGCACGAAGCAACGCTTCTATTGGGGCTTTCTCGATCGCCAGGACAAGACCGCCCCGACTTCAAGGACGATGGCGGAAAAGGATTTCGCCGCGCTCCACCCCTGCCCGTCCTGCGGACAACCGACCACAGCCGACACCTGCTCTTATTGCAGGATGATGCAACGAGCGAAGGTGAGCCGATAGCGAGTAGCTGGCAGCGAACAGCCGGTAGCAATGAAGCGAACAGCACATAGACAGCAGCAAGTAGCTCGCAAGTCCGGGCTGCTCACTGTCAGGTATTCGCTATCAGTTATCCGCTTCTGTTCGAGAGCTATTCGCTGCTTGCTACTCGCTACCTGCTACTAGCCATTCGCTGTGAGCTTCTGGCCCGCTCTTGCAAACACCCCATCGCCCCCGTAAGCTGCGCGAGAGTTGATCTATCCGGAATCGGCCTTATCTAACCTGTCATGGCAACGACCACGCGCGACTACTATCAAATCCTTGGCCTGACGAAGAGTGCCTCGGCCGAAGACATCAAGAAAGCCTATCGCCGCTTGGCACGCCAGTACCATCCCGACTTGCACACCGGCGCGCGCAAGGCGGAGATGGAAAAGAAATTCAAGGAGCTGAACGAGGCGCATGAAATCCTGTCCGATCCTGACAAGCGGAAAAAATACGACCAATATGGTGCCCAGTGGGAGCAGGCCGAGGCATTCGAGCGGGCTCGACAAGAAGCTCGGACCCGTGCTCGTGCGACAGGGGCCGAAGCGGAGTTTACGTTCGGCGGCGGAGAGGGATTGGGCGACATCTTCGAGACGTTCTTCGCGAATCGGCGGACGCGTGGCTCAACGCGCGGTGTCGGCGTGCCGGGCGACGATCTTGAAACCGACGTGGAGATCACCTTACGCGACGCGCTCACCGGCACGACCAAGCGCATCACGCTCACGCAGCGGACCGGCTGCAGCACGTGCGGTGGGAACGGCACAGTCAAGGGCAGACCCTGCCCGAGCTGTCTCGGTTCCGGGCAGCGCCTGGAGTCCAGGCAGATCGATGTCAAGGTTCCAGCCGGCGTTCAAGACGGCACGCGTGTGCGGGTCGCCGGCAAAGGCCAGCCGGGAATGGGTGGCGGGAAACCGGGTGACCTCTATCTGCACGTGCACGTCAAAGACGACGGCATCTTCCGCCGGCAAGGGAGTGACCTCCATGTCTCCTTGCCGGTCTGGCCTTGGGAAGCGGCGCTGGGGGCCGAGGTGATGGCGCCGACTCTGGAAGATCCGGTCCGGGTCAAGATCCCTCCGGGCAGCCGGGCCCAAAGCAAATTACGGCTCAGGGGCAAGGGGCTGCCGACTGCTTCCGGAGGTCACGGAGACCTCTTTTTGACCTTGCAGATCGTGATGCCCTCCTCACTCTCAGACGAAGAGCGCGGACTCTACGAACAATTAGGGCGTTTCCGTCACCCCGATCCACGGGCCGAAACCCTGTCCGCTGCCCGCCGTGCCCCAACGTGAACCGTGCCGTGGCTCAGGTTTCTCTCTTATGAACCACCTCGAATACGGGCTCCTCGCGTTCAGCTCGCTTTTCGTGATCGTCGATCCGATCGCCGCCATTCCGGCGTTCATCGCTATGACCCCAAAGGCGACCATCGCCAAACGGGTCCGCATGGCGCGCGTCGCCTGCGGCGTGATGGTTGGACTGCTGACGGGATTCGCATTGGTCGGAGAGCCGATCCTGAAGCTGTTAGGAATCACGGTTCCTGCAATCCAAGTCGCCGGCGCGCTCGTCTTGCTCTTGGTCTCGCTCGACATGCTGCATGGGCAACGGTCCACCGTGCAAGAGACGGCAGAGGAAACGGTGGCCGGCACCGGCAAGGACGATGTCGCGATCACGCCGCTTGCCGTTCCGATGCTCGCCGGACCGGCAGCGATCTCGACCGTCATCCTGCTCGAATCCCAGGCGAAAACCTGGGGGCAGCGCGGAGTGTTGCTGGCTTGCCTTGGCCTGGTGGGTCTGGCAAGCTACATTATCTTGTCGCTCGGCGCGACGGGCGCGAGATGGCTCGGGCCCATCGCCGAAAAGGTGATCCAACGTCTGATGGGGCTGCTACTGGCCGCACTGGCCGTCCAGTTCATGTTCAACGGTCTCAAGGGCCCCGAGGGGCTTTTGGCGCAACTCACGATCCGGTAGCTCGATCCACCTAACCTAAGGAGGACAGAATGACAAAAAGAAGCACCTTCATCACCGTCGGAGCTGCATGCACGTTGGCTCTGCTGCTGGGCCTGTCACCGGCCTTGGCCGATCCCGAAAAAGACTACGGACACAGGAGCGGGGGGAAGGATGGCTACGGGCACGCCGGCGACGGCCACGGCATGATGGGCATGGGAATGGGCATGACGCACAGCAGCACGGGCCATCTGATTCGGCACCTGCTCAAGCATGAGAAAGACATCGGCTTGACCGCGGATCAGGTCGCCAAGCTCAAAGACATGCAGTTGAACCTCGACAAGATCCGCATCAAGTCCGAGGCCGACATCCAGATCGCCGAGCGGGAGCTGAAAGCCCTCATCGAGGAGGAGAAGTCGGACATCGGCGCGATCGAAGCCAAGTTGAAACAGAGCGAGGATCTTCAAGTGGCCTTACGGCTGGCGGCCATCAAGGCCCGGCGTGAGGTGCTCGGCCTGCTCACCCCTGAGCAGCGCGCCAAGGAGAAAGCGGAGCACGAGAAGATGATGCAGCAACACAGGGAGATGGGCAGGGATCGCGGTACCCCCCACAGGAGCGACATGAAGAAGGACGGGGGAAAACAGCAGTAATCCAGCACGAAAGGGGTGCGTCATGAGGGAGTCAGTCATCGTCATCGCGTTCGTCGCCGCAACGTCATTGCTGGTCGGCACGCCAGCCTGGAGCGACAAGGGCAAGAAAGGCGAGGAAGAGGAAGGGAACGTCGCGGAGCTCGTCAAAGACGCCAGGGTCACGGTGGATCAGGCGATCAAGACCGCGACGGAGAAAATGCAAGGCACCGTGGTTGAGGCCGAGCTCGAAAAGAAGCACGGCAAGACCATCTGGGAGGTCGAGATCGTCGGAGCTGACGGCAAGGTCACGGAAGTGCACATCGATGCCGGCACCGGAGCGGTGATCGACACCGAAGAAAAGAAGATGAAAGAAGCCAAGGGCAAGGGGAAAGGCAGGAAGGACTGACGATCGAAGTTGGAGACAGGGCGAGGCTCTGTCTCCAACTTCGGCCTCCTCACGCTAACCGGCTGGTCGGTAATTCACGCTGCGCTTCTCTTTTCCGCCCACCCAAGATTGACCAACCTTCTGCTTCTGTGCGAGATTCCCCCCTGCACTGTCGGCCTGGGGCGATGCATTTCCGGTGTGTCTCAGCATTCGGAGTGCAGTCAGCGCAGGTCGCTTGAGGATTGAACGAAGGAGCTTTCATGCCATCTGAGCCGAAACTAAAGAGTCTCGACCTGCTTCAAGGCCCTGGCCGGGCGCCGGCCCGCGCGATGATGAAGGCCGTGGGCTTCACGGATGAGGACTTGTCGAAACCCCTCGTCGGGGTCGCCAATACCTGGATCGAAATCATGCCCTGCAATTACCACCTGCGGCGGCTGTCGGAGCGGGTCAAAGCCGGCATCCGGGCGGCGGGGGGGACTCCCGTCGAGTTCAACACGATCGCCGTCTCGGACGGGATCTCGATGGGAACCGAGGGCATGAAAGCCTCGTTGATCAGCCGCGAGGTCATCGCGGACTCCGTCGAGCTGGTGGCGCGCGGGCATCTCTTTGACGGAGTCGTGGCCCTCTCCGGTTGCGACAAGACGATTCCCGGCACGGTCATGGCGCTTGCACGGTTGAACCTTCCCTCGCTCATGCTCTACGGCGGCTCGATCATGCCGGGTCGGTTCCAGGGTCATGACGTGACGATTCAAGACGTGTTCGAGGCGGTCGGCGCGCACGCAGCGGGCAACATGACCGATGCCGAGCTGAAGGACCTCGAAGACCATGCGTGTCCCGGCCCCGGTGCCTGCGGCGGCCAATTCACGGCGAACACGATGGCGATCGCCTTTGAGTTTCTCGGCATCTCGCCCATGGGTCGGAACGGCGTCCCGGCCATGGATCAATGCAAGGACGATGTGGCCTTCGAGTGCGGCAAGGTGGTCATGGACTTGGTCAGGCACGATCTGCGGCCTAAGCGGATCATCACCCGGAAGTCGCTGGAGAACGCGATTGCGGCCGTCGCGACCACCGGTGGTTCGACCAACGCGGTGCTCCATCTGCTCGCGGTCGCGCGCGAGGCCGGTGTCAAGCTGACGATCGACGACTTCGACAGGATCAATCGTAAGGTCCCCCTGCTCGCGGATCTGAAGCCGGGCGGGCGGTTCATGGCCGCCGATCTCTTTGCAGCCGGAGGGACGACGCTGGTGGCCAAACGGCTGTTGGACGCGGGGCTCCTCCACGCGAACCAGCCCACCGTGACGGGACGGACTATCGGAGCGGAAGCTACCGACGCGAAAGAAACAGCGGGGCAGCACGTCCTCCGACCGCTCTCGAATCCGCTCAAGCCGTCCGGAGGTCTGGTGATCCTCAAAGGCAACTTGGCGCCCGAGGGCTGCGTGGTGAAGGTCGCCGGCCATTCAATGATGAAGTTTCGAGGCCCCGCGAAAGTCTATGACCGGGAGGAGGACGCCTTTGTCGCCGTCAAGGCTGGACAGATCAAGGCCGGCGACGTGGTTGTGATCCGCTATGAAGGACCGGCCGGCGGCCCCGGGATGCGGGAGATGCTCGGCGTTACTGCGGCCCTTGTGGGTGCCGGGCTGGGCAATGCGGTGGCGTTGCTCACGGATGGCCGCTTCTCCGGCGCGACTCACGGCTTGATGGCCGGTCATGTCTCACCGGAAGCGATCAGAGGCGGGCCTATTGCCGCCGTGAAACCCAGCGACATTATCGTTTTTGATGTCAAAAAACGCAGGCTTGATATAGAACTCAGTCAGAAGGAGATTGCTGCGCGGCTCAAGAAGGTCAAGCCGCCTGTGCCTCGATACACGTCCGGCGTCATGGCCAAGTACGCGCGACATGTGTCGTCGGCCTCCGAAGGGGCGGTCACAAGCTAGCCACCAGCCAGCCGGTCGTCATCGGCTGGCGGGATACGCAGGAAGACGCTGCCGGTGAAAATCACATCACGCCATCGCGCCAAATCGTTGGAATTGAGCAGCGAGTCCGACGCGGTGGCGCTGATCGGCCCGACCGGCGACAGAGAAGGCGAGGTCTCGCTGGACACCGTTATCGACCTGGTGCAGACCTATCTCGACGAGGAACGGCCCAAACGACTTCGGGACTATCCTCGGCTCCCTCTCGCGGTGAAAGTCGCTTACCAGTCGCCGGGCAGCAACCGCGTCGAGGCCCTCACCGGCGAGATCGGCGGCGGCGGCGTCTTTATCGAAAGCCCCACTCCGCTGCCCGAAGGCACAGAGATCACGATGGACTTGGTCCTCCCCGACAATCCTGCTGGACCGATTCGCGCGCGAGGCAAGGTGGCCTGGGTGCGTTCGCGGCAGGAGCGCTACGTGTTCTTCCCCGGCATGGGGGTCCAATTCACGGAGATCCCCGAGAAAGCCCGGGACCAACTCGTGGAGATCGTGAAATCCTTAGAGCACGTCCGAAGGGTTCGGTGAAGACGGGCTGTCTTCTGGGAGCCCGGGCCGATAGTCTCCCCCGCGATCTCTCCTTCCTTCCTACCAACCGAGTTGCCACTGATGCCCTGCACGGGCCAAGAGCAAATCCGCTTCCTGGGGACCCCACGTGCCGGCAGTGTACTTGTATATCGGCACTTCTCCCTTTAAGAGCGGGTCGTACAAGCGCCAGGCCGATTCCGTGAACTCGGCGCTGACGAAGAGCGTTTGATCGCCGAGCATAATGTCATACAGGAGCGTTTCGTAGGCGTCCGGTAACGCGCCGAACGCGCTCTCGTACGAGAACTGCAACGCGTGGGGAGCGAGTTGAAACGGCTTCCAAGGGCTCTTCACGGAGAAACAGAGCGAAAACCCCTCGCTCGGCTGCAAGGTGATCAGCAGCATGTTCCTGGGAATGCTGCCGGGCTCCAGCGACCGGAAGACCAGGGTCGGCGCTTCACGGAAGATGACTGCGACCTGCGTTAATTTCCGCGGCAGCCGTTTCCCCGTCCGCAGGTAAAAGGGGACTCCCTGCCAGCGCCAGTTGTGGATCTCCACTTTCAGCGCTGCATAGGTTTCAGCCATCGAGTCCTTCCGCACGCCGGGCTCTTCCTGGTAGCTGGGAATGAAGTGATCCTGAACCCGCCATGCGGTGTATTGGCCGAACACGACGTCTTGCGGTGTGATAGGTGCGATCGAGTGGAGAGCCTTGAGCTTCTCGGCCCTGATGGCCTCCGCCTCGAACGTGACCGGGATTTCCATCGCGAC
>CAZZPI010000117.1:0-7303 GCA_964655865.1 uncultured Nitrospiraceae bacterium | reverse complement strand
CAAGTGGTGTTGGAGGAGATCCGGATGGTCGAAGACGATCCGGAAGACTTGGTCCAGGAAATCCACACCAAGCAAGTCCTGGGTCGGCACCCGCTGGGGCGACCGATCCTCGGCCAGGCGAGCACCATCAAGCGTCTGCAGCGACAACAGCTCTTGGACTACGTCGAAACTCACTACGATGCTGATCGCATCGTTATCGCGGCAGCCGGTAATTTCGACGAACCTCGTCTCGAGGGACTGGTTCAGCGCCTCTTCGGCTCGCCTCGATGCCGCAGCGGAGAGCTGCCAAACCGTTGGCCGCCAGAGGTCTGGGGAGGCACCGTGGTCCGGCGAAAACCGCTGGAGCAAGTGCATCTCTGCCTCGGATTGAAAGGGCTCGCGGCCAGCCACAAGGACCGCTACGCGGCCCACGCGCTCAATAGTGTCTTGGGGGGCAGCGTGAGTTCCCGGCTCTTCCAAGAAATCCGCGAGAAGCGCGGGCTCGCCTACTCCATCTACTCATTCCTCTCCCCTTATTCCGACGGTGGGATGATCACGATATATGCAGGCACGCGTCCGCAAGAAGCGAAACGAGTCGTGGACCTCGTGTGTCGCGAGATCAAGCGCCTCTGTCGCCACGGCGTCGAGCCCAAAGAATTGGTGCGGGCGAAGAATCAGATGAAGGGTACGCTGATGCTGAACCTCGAGAGCTCGCATAGTCGCATGAGCAAGCTAGCCAAGGATGAGCTTGTTCAAGGCGCTCATACCTCGCTCGAATACATGTTGTCGGAAATCGACCAGGTGTCGGAGGAGCAAGTCAGCCGAGTAGCCGACGAGTTGCTCGATCTCGACCACCTGGCTGTGACCGCGCTGGGTCCGATCAACGAGCGTTCCTTCCAGGGTTATACGAAGAATTAAAATCTTCTAAGAATCCCGCATCTCGCGCCGTCTTCCCAGCCCCACAACGCTTCCCAGGCAACGTTGTAACAAATTGATTTTTCGGTGTAAAAATGGATTCGCCTGCTGCCTTATGAGGCCGAAACATTCCCTTGACACGAATTGTCGATTTCAGTACCATGAGCGCGCTTTTCGAAGAATCTGTCAGGCGGAGAACCCGCAAAGTGAAGCGATCAGAAAGGAGGGCGCCGAAAGCTTCCTCTTCTCCTGTGTGTTTCCACGGTCGATCTTATGGCGAATTATTTTTAATCGGGTAGGGATTTGTTGTCGTCATTCATAGACGAAGGAGGGATTGGGTATGAATAGGGTCGTCATTCTTGCCGCTGTTGCAGTGTTTTCTGTTTTAAGCTTGGTGGCGGCCGATTTTGTGGCGGCAGCCGACGCTCCTGGCGCGGCGGGCCCCGCAGAAATCGTGGCGGGCACCGGGCACAATTACAAGGGAGAAGTGACCAAGACACTCAAGGGTCGTGTCTGGTCCCAGTGGGCCGATAATCCGGACGGCGAGCTGCTGTTCGGGATCCAGTATTGGAACACAGGGGAGCCGGCCTCAGGAAATCCAGCTGGCCGCGCATCATCGGATCTCGACGTCAAGCCGCCGGACCCCTTGTTCAGCTGCTGTGCATGGGGATTCGTGGGCGGAACGGAGAAGAACAATCCCTATTCCGGTTGGTACCATGCGGCCACAACCGTGCGGTTGGCGGTGAAGGACAAGGCATTGATGGACCAGATCATTAAGGCGTCGCAGGACTTGGTGGCGATGGAGGTGACGCTGGACGGTCGGACCATCACCGGGTTCAAGGTGCTGAAGTAATCCGTTTATCCATATGTCGGCAGAAGTCATTCATATCCTGTGCTAAGGAGGGATGCGATTATGAAGCTTCATAAGCAAGGCTGGGCCTTCGTGGCTACCGTGGCGCTGGTGGTCGTGTTCGCCTCCACCGCGCTGGCCATCGAGGCATTCCAGGAGCGGTTTGAATGGGGCGACATGAGCAAGCCGACCACCCTGCAGGGTCGGGTGATCATTCTGGATCCGTACGATGAGGCCGTGTGGATCAACATCGCCGTGTTCGGTGGCAATGCCGAAAGCGGGTATTTCTGGCAGAAAATCCACCCCGGTAAGACGCTGAAGTTCTACGCAGACAAGGGTGCCTGGGAGGAGCTCAAGAAGATGGCCCGGCCTCACGCAGGACCGGCGGCTGCCAAAGAAGTGCCGCCTGCGAGTGAAACGGTTCTGGTCGAATTCACCGCCGTCGAGACCGAGCAGAACCATCGCGTCATCACGAACGTGAAAAAGCTCCCTGAAGTTGCCGGTGCGCCGAGCGCGCGTCGCAGCATTTCCTCGCTCAGGTTGGCCGAATGCCAGGGCAAGAGCCAGATGACCGATGCGGCCTGCGCGACTGCAGTTCAGAAGCTCAACACCGCACCGAAGGGTGAGGCCACTGTCGGCATGCAATATGATGTCTTGCAGCCAGGTGGAAAGCCGTTGGCCGGCTTGGTGCCTTGGACGGCATCGTACAACACAGGCGGTGGAGGCGGCGGTCACTGATCGCAGCTCGTCAGTCGTTTACGAAAAGGGCGACGCTCCAAAGGGCGTCGCCCTTTTTTCTTCTCCTGAAGCGGGGTCCCCGCTATTCCTCCGAGCTAAGGCGGCGCTGGAAATCGGCAAGTCGATTCAACGCGTCGAGCGGCGTGATGGAGAAGAGGTCGATTTGGCGGACCTCCTCAAGGATTGGGTGGGGGGCGGGGAGGGTCGCGTCGGTGTAGGGTAATGGTTCCTGTGGAACCGGCGGCGTCGTCTCTCGGCTCGACTGCTCGAGCTGTGCCAGCACCCGCTTGGCCCGGTCGATGATCGGGGAGGGAAGCCCGGCCAATTGAGCCACATGAATGCCGTAGCTCTTGTCGGCTCCGCCTCGCACGATCTTGCGTAGGAACAGCACATCGCCATCCCGTTCCTGGACCGCTACCCGATAGTTCTTGATCCCCTCGTGCGAGCCTTCAAGCTGCGTCATTTCGTGGTAGTGCGTGGCGAACAGCGTGCGGGCGCCGAGCTGTTTGGGATCGTGAATGAATTCCGCCACGGCCCAAGCAATACTGAGGCCGTCGTAGGTGCTGGTCCCCCGGCCGATCTCGTCGAGGAGAATCAGGCTGCGCCTGGTCGCGGAATGGAGGATGTTGGAAGTCTCCGTCATCTCCACCATGAAGGTGCTCTGTCCGCCGACCAGATTGTCGGACGCCCCCACTCGCGTAAAGATGCGGTCCACCAGGCCGATCCTGGCCTCCGTTGCCGGGACAAAGCTTCCCATCTGCGCCAGCAGCACGATGAGCGCGACTTGCCGCAAGTAGGTGCTCTTCCCCGCCATATTGGGGCCCGTGAGGATCACGAGACGATGATCGTCGAGGTCGAGCCGGGTGTCATTCGGGATGAACTCCCCGGTTGCCGTCAGCCGTTCGACGACGGCATGCCGTCCCTCCACGATGCGGACTTCGTGACCGTCATCCACCTCGGGGCGGACGTAGAGATGGAGCGCCGCCACTTCCGCCAACGCAGCCAACGCGTCGAGCGTGCTGATCAGTCGTCCCATCGCCTGCAGCCGAGGTGTTTCGCGGGCCAGGCGGGTTCGCAGCTCTTCGAAAAGTTCCTGTTCGAGCGCCTTCAGCTTGAGGTCCGCGCCCGTCACGCGCTCTTCAAGCTCTTTCAGTTCCGGCGTCAAGAACCGTTCCGCGTTCGCCAGCGTTTGTTTCCGGATGTAGTGGGACGGGACTCGCCCAAGATTCGCCTTGGTGACTTCGATGTAGTAGCCAAACACCTGGTTGTACCGAACTTTCAGGGATTCGATCCCGGTCCGATCACGTTCTTGGACTTCAAGGGCTGCGATCCACTGCTTCCCCTCTGTACACGCCTTTCGCAGCTCGTCCACTCCGGCATGATAGCCCGGCCGGATGATCCCGCCGTCTCGGACCGAGGCAGGCGCGGTGGGGGTCAGCGCCTGTTCGATCATTTCGTGGATGTCGATCGCAGGGTCCCAGGCTTGGGCTAGTTCTTTGGCGAACGGCGAGTCGAGCAAGAGAAGCTGTCGGTGGATCTCGGGGAACGCCGCGACCGATTGTCTGAGCGCCCACACTTCACGCGGCGTAGCGACGCCGAGCGAGGTTCGGCTGCTGAGCCGTGCGATGTCTTGCACGTTGCGCAGCGCCCCTCGTAGCGTTACCCGAATTTCGAGCCGTTCCTTGAGTTCACCGACCGCCGCCTGGCGCAAGCGGATGGCGCGACAGTCGATCAGCGGGTGCAGCACCCAGTCTCGCAACAGCCGCCCACCCATGGCCGTGATCGTTTGATCGACGACGCCCAACAACGTGCCTTCCCGTGAGCCGTCGCCATCACCGGGTGCTCCGAGCGAGCGCACGAGCTCCAGATTCTGGATCGTTACGCTGTCGAGGTGCATCGAGTCGCCCGGTCGGCGAACGTGCAGCGCGCGCACGTGGTCGAGCGACACGGCCGGTTGTGTCTCGCGCAAGTATCGAAGCACGGCGCCCGCCGCTTGAATGCCCAGGGTCATGCCGCGGCAGCCGAAGCCGTCGAGCGAGTGGATCCGGAAATGGCCGAGCAAGAGGCTGCGGGCTTCTTCGAGCGCGAACCAGGAGCGCGGTTCGCGGCAAAGACGGACGTCCTTGAGTCGAGCGACGCAGATCGACAGGTTCTCGTCCGGCATCTGAGGGATGAGCAGCTCTTTGGCCTCGAGCCTGGCAAGCTCATCCACCAGCCGGTCTTCGGCCTGATCGCCGCCCGCTTCCGTGACCCAGAACTCACCCGTCGACACGTCGATCGCCGCGATGCCCAGCGCCTCGTATCCCGCGCGGGCTGTGCGTGGCCCTGGCGCGATCGCGGCGAGGAAGTTGGACGCGGTCGGCGGCAGCAGCTCGGGGTCGATCAACGTGCCGGGCGTATAGACTCGAACGACCTCCCGCCGGACCAGGCCTTTGGCGAGCTTCGGGTCCTCCACTTGGTCGCAGAGCGCGACCGTTCGCCCGGCTTTCAAGAGCTTGGCGATGTAGCCGGTCGCCGCGTGATGGGGGACCCCACAGAGGGGAACCGGATCCGAACTGTTCTTGTCGCGTGTGGTCAGCACGATGGAGAGCAATCGCGACGCCGCCTCGGCGTCCTCATAGAACATTTCGTAGAAATCCCCCACCCGAAAAAACAGAATGGCGTCCGGATAGCCGCGCTTGGTCTCGCGGTACTGGCGCATCAAGGGAGTCAGATCGTCGCTAGGCATCGCGATGGCGGGTTGAAGAAGGAGAGTCGGCCGGAGGCGCCGCGCGGCCGGACACTTTTTCGAGAGTCTGGCGCAATCGTTCGAGATCGACCTCCGCCTCTTGAAGCGCTCTCGTCTTCCGGCGGATCTCGATGCGTCCCCGTACCCAGGCGGGGAACAGCAGGATCCCCGAGACCAGGAGCCCGATCGCGAAGGAGGCCAGGATCGGCTTGTAGATCGGCATGGAGGACGAGAGGAATCCGAAGAAGTAGCGGAGCGTGACCTCCTGCTCCTGGTTCTGCAGGAAAAACGAGAGCGAAAGCAAGAGCAGGATGCCGACGAGAATCAGTCTGATCATTCAGAATCCCTCGCGCGTCGCCTCCGGTGGCCGGCCCGGCGACTACTGCGGCACCGTCGCGCGCAGGTCAGGATTTTGTCGAGCAACTGCGTCGATTGCGGTCCTGTGGCGCCGAATTCAAGCCGTCTCGCTCGAGGGCCTGCCTGGGATAAGGCGACCATCAGGCGATCTGTCGGCAGCACCGAGGCACCGCGCTCGGCCCATTCCACCGTCAAGGCGCTGACCGGTGTCACGTACTCAGATAAGCCGATGGTCGCGCATTCAGCCGCTGATGACAGTCTATAGAGGTCTGCATGGATCAGCCGCAATCGTCCCTCGTATTCCTGCACGAGCACGAAGGTTGGGCTCGTGACGTTCCGCTCGGCGATACCCAGACCTCTCGCGATGCCCTTTACGAACAACGTCTTGCCGGTTCCAAGGTCTCCGGAGAGACCGATGACCTCCCCGCCTGCCAGCGCCTGTCCCACGCACTGACCCAACCGCAAGGTCTCGGTGACGGAACGGGTGATGATCCGCCAGTGGCCGCGGCGATCCTTCCCGCTGTTCAACACAGACTCAGCGCGCGCATGACCGACCTCCGACCCGGAGGATCGCCTGGGGGATGCGATCCAACAAATCGCCCGCGGTCATGCCGACCTGTCCCAGGGATTCAGCCGCCAGGTCGCCCGCGAACCCGTGCAGATACACGGCGGCACATGCCGCGTCCCATTGCGACAGCCCTTGCGCGAGGAGTCCCACAATCATGCCCGTGAGAACGTCGCCGGTGCCTGCGGTCGCCATGCCCGGGTTACCGGTCGGACAAATCACCGCTCGCCCGTCGGGCCTCGCGACGACTGTGCGAGCCCCCTTCAAAACCAGGTACACGCCCCGTTCTCTGGCGAACCGGCCGGCAAGGCCGAGACGGTCCGCGTTCACCGTCTGCGGGGTCAACTCGGAATCCAGTCGCGCCATCTCGCCGGGGTGTGGGGTCAAGATGGGAGGCACTTTGCACTCCGCCAGCAGACTGGCTCGGCCCGCCAGCGCGTTGAGCGCGTCCGCGTCGAGCACACAAGGTTTGTCCACCTGTCGGATGAACGCCTGCACGAGGTCGACCGTTTCAGGATGGGTCGTGAGCCCCGGACCGAGGGCGACGGCTGTGCGAGAGGACGCGAAGGTCAGGAGGCGATCGAGCGACGAGCGTGCGAGCGTCCGGGCTTTCGTCTCGGGCATCGGCATGGTCATGACTTCAAGCAGCTTGGTTTCCAGCACTTCATTGACGCTGGCGGGCGTCGCGACGGTCACGAGACCGGCTCCGACCCGCAGCGCCGCCTTTGCCGCGAGCGCGGCCGCGCCGGTCTTGCCGACGGATCCGGCGATTATGCCGGCATGCCCGTAGGTGCCTTTGTGGGAGGTTGCGCGGCGAGACGGGAGGACCGCCTGCACACCCGCCGCCGCCATCAACTCCGCGAGGCTTTCAACCGCCTCCGTCAGGGAGAGGGGGATGCCGATGTCGACGACGCGGATCGTTCCGGCATGGTCGATCCCGGCTCCCGTATACAAGCCGATCTTGGGGAGGCCGAATGTGACCGTGAGCGAAGCGTTCACGGCCGCCCCCAGCACGACTCCCGTGTCCGCGTGAATTCCCGAGGGGAGGTCGACGGCGACAACCCGGCACGGCGCTTCGTTGATCGCCGTGATGGCCTGATGGTACAGGCCAGTCACCGGTGTGGAAAGCCCGGTCCCGAGCAACGCATCAACGATCACATCCGATCCCATG
>CAZZPI010000116.1:0-7303 GCA_964655865.1 uncultured Nitrospiraceae bacterium | reverse complement strand
TAAAGAACGTCATCTATCGCCTGCGCAAGAAGATCGAAGCCAATCCCAACCAGGGCGAGATCTGGAACCGCGGGGCCTATTTGGTGGAGGGGCTTGGTCATTGCATGGCCTGCCATACCCAGCGCAACCGCTTCGGTGCCACCCGTCCAGCCGATGGTGGTGAGGCCCATTTCTTTGGCGGTCGTGACCCCTTTGAGCACGTTGGGCGAATTGCCGCTCGTGCTGATCGCGATTGCGATGTCGCCCTTCTGTCCCTGCGCCCGTAGCTGGCGGACGAAGATCTCGTCGTAGCCGAAATCGTTCGCGATGCAGGTGATCGCCGCCATGTCCGTGCCGAGCGCAATGGCGGGCAGCGGCGCCCGGTCTTTTTGGTAGCGCCCGACGAATTCCGCGGCGAGGTGGGAGGCGTCCGTGGCGCTCCCGCCGTTGCCGAACAGCAGGAGCTTGTGCCCTTCGTGGAAGGCGCGTCCGATCATCTGGGCGAGCGCCACGATCCGGTCGGCGTGGGCGCGCACGAACTGTCGCTTGACGTCGGCGCTCTCGTTGAAGGCGCTGATGACGCGCTGGTGCATCGGCCGCGATTGTAGGAGAGCCCTGATATTCTGTCAAACCGACTTGTTCCGTTGAACGGGTGGGCACGTGGTGTTATAGTCCGCCAAGCATGGCGACGGACACGCCCGCCAGAGCCTTGGTCGTTGCGTTGACGAACGACGCCACGACCGCCGCCTTCGTCATCAATCGCCTCAGGCCCGAGTGCCTCTGCTTTTTCATCCCGGATTCAGCCAAGGCCCTCGTCGATCAAGCCATCCAGCCCAAGCTTCTGCAGATGCCGAAGCGATGGGACACGATTTTGACCCCTGAGCCCGCCAATTTCATCACGTGTCATCAAGCTCTTTCCCGAGCGCTCCACGACTTGCTCAAGACTTGGGAGGTCCAGCCGGGCGAGGTGGTGGTAGACCTGTCCGGAGCCACGACAGCCATGGCGGCGGCGTTGGCCTCCGCGAGCCTTCCCTGGATATCGCGGACGATTACGGTCACCGATGTCGGTCCAGGCAACCACAAGTCAGGCGAACCGGTGACGATCGAAGGGACGGAGCGTCTGTGGCTACAAGGTAATCCTTGGGATGAGGCGGCCATTTTTCTGCGCCGAGAAGCCTGCGAGCTGTTCAATCGAGGCGCGTTCCGCGCCGCCTCGCTGTCATTCCGCAACCTCGAAGCGCGCGTGAGCGGAGGGCAGAAACCGATGTATCGGGCCTTCGGTGACTTGGCGGACGGATACGATCTCTGGGAGCGATTCCAATACCGGCACGCCTGGGAAAAATTGAAGGGAGCTCTCAAGGCGCTCGACATGGCGGCAGTGTGGGGAGGTCCGCCGGGGCTCAAGGCGCTGTTGCCCGCGATCAAGGCGAACGCCGGATTCCTGGAAAAGCTCGTGCTCGATCCGGCGGAGGTGAAGGACGCCGTGGCGTTCGATCTTCTCGCCCACGCCCGCCGACGCGCATCGGTCGACCACGACAGCGAAGGCGCCATGGCGACGCTGGTCCGTGCCCTGGAAGCCTTCGCGCAGCGGCAACTGTTCAAGCAGTACAAGATCAAGACATGGGACGTGCAGCCGGAGCAACTGCCGGAAGCGCTTCGAGAACCCTGCCGCACCTGCTACCTCGACGATGTGGACGGAAAATTCAAGTTGCCCCTCCAAAGCCAGTTCCGAGCGCTGGCCGGCCTGGGCGATCAGATGGGCCAGGCCTTCCTGCGCGACTGGCCGAAAATGAAGCCGTTGTTGGACGCGGCGAGCCACGCCGTGCTGGGTCACGGCTTCGAGCCGGTCAAGGCGGAACGTTTTGAGCAGCTTTATGATCTCGTCGTCAGATTCACCGGCGTCGGCGAGAGCGCGCTCCCGAAGTTTCCGACGCTGAATCTTTAATGAGCTAACAGCGAATAGCTGGCAGCGAGCAGCTAAACGAAAGCATGACGGAAGGAGGAGGAGAATACTATCATCTGGTTCGGTGCTCAGGTGACAATTCAAGGGCTCAAGGCCGTTAGCTGTTCGCTATGAGCTGCCGGCTATTAGCCATCAGCTGCACTCATGGACATCCGCATCTATTACGAAGACACCGACTGCGGCGGGGTGGTCTATTATGCCAACTACCTGCGGTACTTCGAATGGGCGAGGACGGAATACCTTGAAGAACGCGGTATATCAGTCGTGGATCTGTTGAAAGACGGTACGCAGTTTCTGGTCGTGCATGCCGAAGTCGATTACCGCTCGCCGGCGCGCTATGGAGAAGTGCTCAACGTGGAGACGAAATTGGTTGAGATCGGGTCCAGCTCGCTGACCTTTTCACACGTGTTGCGCGAACGCGCGAGTCAGCGGCTTGTGGTGGAAGGGTCCGCCAAGCTAGTGACCGTCGATCTGCAGGGCAAGGTCAAGCGCCTGGAAAAATCCTTGGTGGAGGCGCTCCGGAAACCGGCGCAACGAGGCCACTGATGGAGAAGCTCGGTACCTGGCTCGCGATCGCCGGGGTGGCCATCGGCTTTGCCGTGCTGGCCTGGCTGTTGTTCGCGGAAGGGCCGACGGACAAGAAAAAGTAAGCGGGGCGCAGCGAATGGTTCGAAAGCTGCGCGAAACGTTAGCGCTCACTTCCGTTTTGAGAACGCTGCCGTGAGCACCGACTCACCGTTCTTGTAAGCGATCCGCTCGGCCACCTCTCCCGGCAACTCCGCCAGCCACGCGCGTACCGAACCGCCATTCGAGCCGATGATATTCCAGCGCACGGGTGTGAACGTATCGGTGCCCACCATGAAGCGATCGGGGAACTCCAGCAACACTTCCCGCCACTCCATCGTCAGCTTCCCACTCGGGGCGACATCGTCACGGGACGACAGTTCTGCCCACAGGTTCTGATACCGGCGCAGCAGCTCGCGCACGCGCGCGGGCTGCTCATAGCCGGCATGCGCCCAGACGATTCGCGCCTCAGGGTTCTGACGAAACAGGCGCTCCACCGCATCGGCATCCGAATGTGCATGCAGTAGCAGCCCATGCTGCTTGGCGAGCTGAACAAGACGGCGCACCACCGGCAGGTCGGCGTTGGCGCCGTTCACGTGGAACTCCCCCAGCGCGACGTACTTGTACTGCTTCAGTCGCTCTTCGACGTGCGTAATTATTGATTCGTCGCGGAACCAGGTGCCGGTTTCTCCGTTCTTCCGGTAAGGCCGCAGCTCAGGAACGATCAGATCAGGCGCTTCTGCGTACAACTTCTGCGTACCGTCGTCGCTAGAACTTGACACGAGCGCGCGAAGCACGCCGGCTTGCCGGAGCCGCGCGATCGCCTCCTTCGGCGGAATGGCCTGCCACACATCGTGGTTGTAGTGGATGTGCGCATCGAAGAGCGGCAGCTCGGCTGAGTAGACCGTTGTCGTCGTGTTGAGCAACAGAGTCAGCGCGAGAAGAAACACGCAACGTCGCAAAGAGAATGAGGGTATGGACGCTGGCCCAACCTGACAGCCCATGTTTACTGTCGGAGACGTTCCCAACAGCCGCGCGGATCGACGATGGTGAGCGGAGCTTGAGGAGCGACCGCCAACAGGTCTTGGTCGCCTGTCACGAGGAGATCCGCATGGCCGGCGATCGCCGATGCAAGCACCCATCGGTCATTGGGATCGCGAATGGGAAGCAAGGACGGCGTTGCGGGCCTCGGGACGATCGTCTCGTCGCGCAGCTCAGCCTCGACAGCGGCCGTCAGTTCCGGTGATGCGTGGAAACGATCCCGCAACACTCGGCGAAGCTCCATCAAGTTCACCTCGCCCGTCAGCAACTCATGCTCGGCCAAGATGTAACGCAGCAAGTCGGCACAAATGCCGCGCGTCGTGTATGCGCTCACCAACACATTGGTATCCAGATAGACCTTCACGACACGATGCGGAACACGTCCTCATCGGTGAGAATACCTTGTGCCTCGGCAAGGGGGAGGAGAGCGCGGCGCGATCGCTCAAACCGTAGAAGGGCGATCTGACGCCTTACCGCATCGCGAACGATGTCGCTGCGGCTGCGTCCCAGTTGGCGGCTCAGACGATCGAGTTCGCGTTGAATCTTGGCGTCGAGACGAATCGTAACCGTAGATGCTTTCATGTGCTACGATGTAACACATCAGAAGTGATCGCGCAAGCTTAGGTGCTGTTGCCGGTGGAGGTCTTGAAGGCGGACCCGAAGCCGACATTCTGGGTTTCTGGCTGCAACAAGCAAGGAGTCACTCCCCAAGATTCCCGGCCCCTTTATTCAATTCACAAGAAAGAGCCTCGCCTCAGACACGAGAGACCGTGACCAGGAGTTTGCCGGTGTTGTTGTCGTACTTGGAATCGAGGTCGTTGGCGAAGGCATAGAGGTCACCGGTCCGTGTCGCCGCGTACATTCGATTCGACCCGCCATGGCCGATTCGGAAGAACGCGTCCCCGTCGTCGCCGATCGATCCGATCAGTTCGAACCAGTTTGCTCCGGGATAGCGGCGTTTGCCTTCAAACAGCTTCACGGCGGATTCCTTGTACCAGGGCAGGTCCTCGCTCCGCCACCCTTCGGGGCCACAGGCGATACTTGCATCCATCCACTTCTGTCCGGTGGGAATGTCGAACTGATACCGTCCCCCTTGTTCCAGACGGATTCCCGACCAGTTATACCTGTCCGCAGCGCGGACCGGAAACGTCGCCTGCTCTCCCACGGCGAGCGGTTTTGAGCGTGCGGAGTCGTGCCAGAGATCTGTTGCGTGGACAGTGCGACGAGGATTCTTGACCACATCCAGGTTCTCGCTGATCGACGCCAACGGATCAGCGGCCTTGGCGACCAGTTCGACGGCTTGTGTCGGAATCGGAAGGCCGCAAACCCGTCCCTGTTCCAACATCGACTGAAGGGCGATGCTGGATCGTGCGACATTCCGGTTGCCGCCGCCCACGTCGCTATGGACTCCCCGGAACCAGCGTTCCTCGACGGAGGGGTTCTTGTTGCCCACGTTCAGGCTGGTCACGTCGAACGTTTGTCGACGCTCATCGAGCGCCATGGCGTGGACACACCGTGCGACGCAATCCGGAACCCGATCGATCGTCCACCCGAGGTTGATGTCGTGGAACTTGATGAGGAAATCGATCGGAATGCCGAACGACCCCACGATGTCCCAGACGCCGAGAAATCGGATAGCCGGCTTTTCGACGCGACCCTGATCCAGCCTGATCCCCACTTCGGCGATCAGGTTGGCGAAATGCACGGCGAGCGCCGCGCCTCGGCTGAAGCCGATGATGTCGATCACCTTGTCGCCCCGCTTCCAGTTGTTCACCAGCGCGTCATACATCTCCTCGATGCGCGACCGTCCTCCCATCCCGAAGAGCCCGCCGAGCGCCTTCCCGATCGCGCCATAGCGGGTGCCGACGCCCGTCCGGTACTCAACCGGCCCCTCATAGAGATCCCGAAACCGGACGACATTGGTATCGTTCTCAGGCGCGGCTTCGTCCTCGTTCCAGGTTCCGTCGAAGGCATATAAGGCCATAGGTCGTCTCCCTGTTCATTGCTTATGAAGCCAGAACCATTTCTCTTGCGGGCTGGACAACTAGGCTACCCGTTCTTTGCGGACAGCGCGAAGCAAACGACCACTGAACACGTCTTAGCGTCGTCTCTCCTGTCGAGTATCACACCCTCGCGAGAAATTCGAACGCATTCGCTCACTCGCTGTCGCCCTGCCGTGGACGTTCAGTTTAAGTAGATCCGCACACGGGCGAGGGTCACGTGCACGGGATCGTTGGGCGGCCTACTCGTTGCATGCCTTTGCGCATCACCGCGGAGAGTACACTTCGTACCTACCCTCATCCGAAACGTCGGACGATCTACGCATTCGCCGAGGGTGTCTCATGGCACCGTTTCAATGGTCAACTCGATGGGGAAGTGGTCGCTGTAACCGGAGGCCTTTGTCTCATCAAACGGCTCTTTCTTGTCAAAGACAAAGGCTTTGGGTCGCTGCTTGCCGCTTGTCGTCATGTCAGGCGCCCGGAAGATCTGCACGGAATTGGGGCGCACCTTGAGTGCCGATGTTCCAAAGTACAATCCGCGGGAGACCACGAACTGGTCCAAGACATTCATCGTATTGGCGGCACCGCCGCTAAAGAAGAAGGTGCCGTTGTCAGGCAGAGCTAACAGCGGCCAGGATAGGTTGAACAGCACAGGGCTTCGCTGCAGGTATGCCCGGAGCGTTGGAATGGCCTGATTGGGAGCCGGCTTGAGCTGTTCCTCGATTTTATCGATATCCTTCGAGGCCCGGAGATAATCCGTCATGCTGCGGTTGAATGGTTCGTCGTTGAAGTCACCCATCAGCAGGACGTTGCGGTTCCACCGAGCATTGAGTTGAGTGAGTCCATCGGCCGTGTCGGGCACAGTGCCGTACGCTGTGCGATCAAGCTTCAAAACGTGATCCACGAGTTGGCCGCACCGCTCGGCGACCGCAATTCGGTGAGGCTCCGACTCGAATTGACCCTGCCGCCGCGACGGCCAGTGGTTCACGAAGACATGGATTTCTGCATTATTCGCCTTCACCGTGAGTCGTACCTGGAAGATGTCCCGCGTCGGAAAGCGGAAGTGAACCAAGTGGCCGATGATGTCGGCTGGCAGCGGGTCATCGAACACGTCTGTCGAGTAAATGAGGCTACAGTCGATGCCCCGAATGTCCGGGCTATCGACGTGTGCCAGTGTGTACTTCGAGTTGCCGATCTCCGTGATCAGCCGGTCGACAACAGACTTATTCTCAACTTCGCACAGCCCCAAGAGGTCAGGACCATGGCCGCCGTGCATCTGCCGGATGATTGCCGCGATGTTCCTGACTTTCAGATTGAACACTGCCTGGGTCCACCCTTGCGCCGGTGTGAATTCCAAGTCTGTTGCAATCGGCGACGCATTTGTGTCGAAGAGATTCTCGACGTTCCAAAAGGCTACCTTGATTTCGGCCATACGAACTCCCTCCTATCGATATTTGACTAATACAGTGACATTTTACAGGGGCAGAGCCGCTTGCTGCCAAAAGGCCCTCGCGAGTTGGGAACGCCGTTGCATGCTGCGCAGTCGGCTTCGTGCCACCTGGTTCAACTGTGCAAAGTCTTTGGGACAGAAGTTCGGCAATTCATGGTGTGTGCAATAGCCCCGGATGAATTCGACCGGATTCAGCTCAGGCGCATAGGCTGGGGAGCGCACGGATGCACGCATGGGGTCAGGATGCACGCATGGGGTCAGCAACTGTCTTGTCTGTCAAGAGCCGAAAAGGGTCGTTTGAGATTC
>CAZZPI010000115.1:6409-7347 GCA_964655865.1 uncultured Nitrospiraceae bacterium | reverse complement strand
GAGCACAGCTACTTGGACGAGTTGTTTCCGCTGCGACGTCCGGATCCGTCGGGGTTAAAGCGACGATTGGCGCACCTGTGCGCGAGACTCGCGCAGGAGATCTGCCAGGAGGCGTTCTTCCTCGATCCCGGAGTCACGTGTCACTGGGTCGAAACGGTCGCGGGAAAATCCTGGTCGAGCGTCATCAGTCCCAAGCCGAACTTCGAACGCGCGGAGCCGGGGGGCGCAATTGCCGTCGGCACGAGCGGCGACTATATGACTGCGCCACCTTCGGACCATCGTGCCACGCGCTCCTTGTCTCGATCTGGTGAGCTCATTGTGCGACCGCAAGGCATGTGGGTTCGCTTGCATGCTCGGAAGCATCTCCTGCCTTTGTGCGACGTGAAGGGCGATGACGTGTCATGGCATTGGCAGGCTCATCCACCAATAGTCGTCACAGGGTCGCAATCCGGCCTATTCACAGTGGGTCCCACACTCGTCTATGGGAAGGATCGAGAGCCGATACGAGTGCAGCCCACTCCCGTCGGGGTTGCGCAACGAATCCAAACTGCTGTATGCACGATCGAGAAAGCATGGCCGTTAGGCGGTCAGTTGCTCTCGCTGCTCACCTCCCGCATCATTCCGTTGCGCGCACGGGGCGTCGTGAGTTTCAGTTACCGCCACCGGCCGGGCCTCTCCTTTATCAATTGCTTTGACCGCGACGACCTGGACTTGATCGACGATTTGATCCACGAGAACAGCCATCACCATTTGAACCTGCTGCTCCGCAAGCAGGTCTTGTATCGCGGTGATCAGAACCGCGATATCTTCTACTCACCCTGGCGGCGAAGCTTGCGACCGATTCGCGGCATTCTCCACGCGACGTTTACGTTTACGATGGGGGCGCTGCTGTTCGAACGCTTGTCTTCGTGGGCTGAGACGAAGCAGGGGATGAAGCA
>CAZZPI010000115.1:4646-6399 GCA_964655865.1 uncultured Nitrospiraceae bacterium | reverse complement strand
CGGGACCTGATGCGAGCCCGCTTTCGCTGTCTCGAAGAAATCGAATCGGTTCGCTATTCGATTCAGGATCTCGACTTCGCGGGCGCGCACCTCAAGTGGATTACCGGGTCAGGCGCGAGATTGGTGAGACAACTAGAAGAAGAGATCGGTAAGGCCGAACAACGCATCGCCCGCTATCGCAATACTATCCTGGCTTCAACATTCGGCCCCGCGCTCCGGAAGCACATCAAAGAGCTCCAGCAAGCCCGCCAAACCTACGGGCCGGTGCGGTTGAGCAAGGCGTGACCGGATGCCGCGTTATTGCTTGGCAGGAGTTGTGTGCTGCTTGACCCATTCTGAGAATGCGTCGCGTGTGAGCCGCCCCGCCGCGAGGTCCAGCATGATGCGTTCTTGCTCGTCGACAGGCGCGCGAAGCTCATGGCCATTGACCATAAGGAATGTTTCCATCGCAGCGTGTCCGATCCTTTTGTTGCCGTCAACGAAGGGATGGTTGAGCACCAGGGAAAAACAAAGTGCCGCTGCCTTGCTCGTGAGATCGGGGTAGAGGTCTTGTCCAGCAAAGCTCTGACGTGGCTGAGCCAAGGCGGATTCCAACGCGCCGAGGTCCCGAATTCCGCTGGCACCACCCCAACGTTCGATCACGGACCTGTGGAGTTCTAATACCTCGGCGAAGGAAAGGTAGCGGGTCACGAGAGACGACGATAGAGTTCGGCGTTCTTCTCCATGACACGCCTCGCCGCGGTACGGAAGGATTCGTCGGGTTGGCCGATGAAGTCGTTGATGCCGAGGCGAACCATCTGTTCGACGGTCAAACCTTCGCGCTTACTCAGCTCTTGCAGCCGGCGCATTTCTTCATCGGAAAGGGAAACAGTGACCGTCGTCATGACCAACTCCTTTAGAGGACTGGGCGATCAAGGCTGAATTCAGTATATGGGAAAGGCCTCGGAAGGGCAAACGAGCTAGTGGATACGAACGGCTTACCGCTCCGCAAACACATCAATGAACTCCAGGATGCCCGCCAAACTTACTGGCCAAAAGGAATTTAGGTGCACTTTGGGCGGGACAACCGGAGAAGTTCGAGGTAAGACGAAGATCGAAACCTATTTGAGATATGTCGAAGCATGTGAATCTTGGTATGGGTCGCACAGTCCTGATCCTGAAGGCAAAAAGTATTGTTATAAGTGTATGGAATAGGACGAAGACACGGAGGAGTGGGTGTTGTCCTACATGTGGCGCAAGTAGTACGATTGATCCGAGGAGGTGAGGCCATTGAAAGCCCTTTTGATGGCCCTGTGAGGACTTATCGCGGCGAGGCTCGCAGGTGGTATAGGAACGCCAAATGAGCCTTGCTGGGCGGTGCAACACGGGATTGATGTGAAGATCCTCGGGCAGGACAGATTGTCGGTATCCGAGCTGCAACGACAAAGCTGGCTCCCAGAGACAAGCTCCTTGGGTACCGCTCGTGTTTCACCAAGATAATTAGGTGAACACCAGAGTCCTCGACGTTCCTCAGAGGGAGTTCTCATTGCTCGGAGATGGGACTCCCTCTTTATTTTGTAGGTTGCGCAAACGGTCATCCAACGAGGCCGCAGGTTGGACGGAGGCGTCGTTCGTATCTCGCATGTGCATTTACAACACACGCCTTACGCTTCACGTTTTTCAGGGCTCCACCGTCACGTCCATAATACGCCGGCAAACTATCCGCCCCCTTCTTATCCGTCACCCGCAGCGTGAACCGATCAAGCCCTTGTCC
>CAZZPI010000115.1:0-4636 GCA_964655865.1 uncultured Nitrospiraceae bacterium | reverse complement strand
CCCTTGTACAAAAACCAGTCGCTCTCAGGAAGAGTTTCAGCTGTGACGGGCGAACCTATCCGGAAGGTCCCTTGTGTTTCTCCTGCTCTTCCGCGAGCAATTCCAACTCGGCCACCGCATCCAGGTCCCTTGGTCGGCCCGCAGCGCGCTTCACCTCGATGAGTCGTTGCAGCCCCAAGCACCGACATGAGACTCCGAAGACTTCCAATGTCACCGTGTGCGGCAACAACTCTTCATAGGTCCCGCCTCCGGTGATCTCTCCGAACAAGTCGAGAGCGCCACTATCGGTTGTCAGGGTAAAGTTCAGTCCACGTTTGACCGTCTCTGCGTCCATCCGGAAAGGGAGTCCGGCTGGGGCGTCTCGTAGGGCAGGGTGAAGTGAGGCCAGGCATGCGGAAAGACGTTCGATATTCTGCGGAGTACGCGCGTATACGATGTCTAGGTCCGTCGTCAGCCTTGTGGACCCATGAGCCGTTGCTGCGGCGCCACCGATGAGAATGAAGTCGACCTTAGCTCGAGCCAGCCGTTGAATGAGACTTTCAAAATCTGTCATGAGCGGCGCGGCGTCCAGCTTTCCTCAGTTCCTCGGCGAAGCGCTGAAGCCGCATCAGTCGTTCGAACCGCTGCTCGACTGTCAGCTTCAGCGATTCCCTCAGCAGAGACCGATCGATCTCCCGCTTGTATGCCTCGATCAGTGCGTCCAGGTTTTCCGGCGTGTCTTGTTGGGAGGTCTTCACCCCATATGCTCCGCACGCGTCCCCCGTCACGCGTCACGCGTCACGGTTCTTAAGGTTCCACTGTGACATCCACGTACGCCGGCGCGCTATCCGCCCCTTTCTTGTCCGTCACGCGCAGCTTGAAGCGGAAAGTCCGTGGCTCGGAGACGTGCGGGGCTTGGAAGGAGGCTTCAGGACCGTTCACGTCCAGCAGCGCGACCTTGCTGCCGCGGACTTGGCTCCAGGAATAATACAGCGCCTCGCCCTCGGGATCGCGGCTCCTCAACCCGTTCAGCTTCACTTTCGTGCCGGCTTTGACCGTTTTGTTCAGGCCGGCGTCCGCCGTCGGCGGCTCGTTCGGTTCCGGGTTCACTTCCACGTTGACGTCGAGCGACGCCTGCTTGCCACGGTTTGTGACGGTGAGCGTGGTCTTGCCGATTCCCACAATCTGCAACAGGCCGTCAGCCAGGATCTTGATGACCTTGGGGTCGGACGATTGGTAGCTCGTCCCGGTAGCGGGGGAGCTGATCGCGCGGGACACCCCGTCGTCGAATTCGCCCACGACGGGCAGCTCGAAAATCTTTCCCAATGAGTCGACATGGCCGAACGCCGATGACTGCCCGGCCCGTCCCAACTGGAGCGGTTTCTCCGTTTCGAAATCGATGGTCGTGAGGGCCGCCTCCGGTTCGACTTGCACCACCACTTCGTCGAACACCGATCTCGTACCGAGCCGCCCGCGGGAAATGTCTGCGACGGCGAGCAACCGCACGGGGCCGATAGCTTCTTTCGGGACGCGCAACGGGCCACCAAACGGCGGGTCTCTGTCGGACGTGGAAGACAAGGCGGCCAACGCGACGACGGGCGCCCCGGTCACGCTGTCTTTTTGCCAATACCGGTCGTCGGTCAGCTTCTCATGAGTCTGGGGTCCGCCGGAGACCTCTTCGTCCTGTTGAACCAAGACGTCGGTGCCCTCCGGGTACCAGTAGTACAGGACCTTGACGACGCCTGAATCCAAACCCAAATCAACCTTGGCCGTCACCACTTGCCCCGCCTTGAGCTGGCTGGTCCCCTTCGGCTCCAGAATCTTGAAGGCGAGCGCCTGCCCGGAGGGCATACAAAGGAAAGTGGCGAATGCGCACACGCCCAGGCACAGGGATAGCCTCCGTCTTGACTGCTTACGATTCGACAGGCTCATCGTCCGACTCAACCGGGCTCGCCGCTGGCCAAGCCTCCTTGAGAGACGGGCCCTGCATAATGTTTCGGTTTTCATGATCACCTCGTCAGGTGGAACGGCACATCGGTGAGAATCACGCGTTCTTTGAACAAAAGGGCCGCCTTCAACAACAGCGCTCGTTGGTTATGGAGGATATTCTGCCACCAGCGGGCCGGCAGAATCTCGGGCAGCACTACGGTGACCCATCCTTCAGGGTCCTTTTTCAGCAATTCTTCAATGTAGGCCAACAAGGAGCCCAAGATGGAGCGGTAGGGTGACGGTAAGACGATCAGCGGCACGCCGCACCCCCACTGGGCCCACTTGATCTCGATCAGGGCGGTTTCCTCCTTGTCCACGTCGACCAGCACGGCCCGGATGTCGCCGGGGCGCCTCCTCGCATAAACGACGGCTCGGACCACGGCGCGATTCACCCCGCTGATGGGAATAATGACGGTGTTCCGCTTGGGGACCGGCGGACGGTGGTCTCGCGTCAGTATCACCTGCTCTGAGACCGCCCGATAGTGGAAGCGGATCGCGCGGAATCCTGAAATGATGACGGGGGTCAAGGCCACGACGATCCACGCCCCGTCCAGGAATTTGGTCCCCGCGATGATCGCGGTCGCCACGCCGGTCGTCACTGCTCCCATCCCGTTGATCACGAACTTCTTGCGCCAATGGGGGCCTTTTCTGCTCCGCCACAGGCGAACCATGCCGGCCTGGGAAAGCGTAAACGATACAAAAACACCGACCGCATAGAGCGGAATCAGGGCATGCGTGTCCCCGTGGAACGCCACCAAGAGCAGGCTCGCCAGGACACCGAGAATGATGATCCCGTTGGAGAACACCAGCCGGTCACCGAAGGAGGCCATCTGGTGAGGCATGTAGCCGTCTCGCGCCAGAATCGATGCAAGCTGTGGAAACCCCGTGAACGCGCTGTTGGCGGCGAGGATCAGCAGGATCATCGTCGCGATCTGAGTTCCATAGTACAAGGGGCCGCTTCCGAAGATGGCGCGCGCGAGTTGCGAGACGACCGTTTCGTCCGGCTTGGGAAGGATGCCGTAGTGATACGCGAGCACGCTGATGCCCAAGAACAACGTGGCCAGGATGGCCGACATGGCGACCATCGTGAGCGCGGCATTGTGGGATTCCGGCCGACGAAAGGCCTTGACGCCGTTGGAAATGACTTCCATCCCCGTCACGGCCGTACAGCCGGCCGAAAAGGAGCGAAGGATGAGGAAGACCGTGAGCGCTTCGACGCTTCCCGTCGGAGCGGACTGCGGAGCCGAAGTGAGGGGCTCGACGACGCCCATGAGCACCTGAACCGTGCCGACCGCGACCATGAACAGCAGCATGCCGATCGCCAGATGGGTCGGGATCGCGAAGATGAGGCCAGACTCACGGATGCCCCGCAGATTGATGAGCACGATGACGACGATGGCGAGCAGGCCGAGCGCGGCCCGTTGTGCGTACAGCGCCGGAATGGCCGAGGTCATCGCCGCTACGCCGGCAGCCACGCTTACGGCGACCGTCAGCACGTAATCGATCATCAGAGCGGCGGCTGCGGTCAATCCAAACCATTCTCCCAGGTTCGATTTCGCGACGATATACGCGCCGCCACCCTCGGGGAACGCGTAGATGATCTGCCGGTAGGAGACGGTCAGAATCCCCACGAGAATGAGGATGGCGATACTGACGGGAATCGACCAACTGACGGCGGCCGCTCCCGCGAGGATCAGCACCAGAAGAATTTCCTCTGTCGCATAGGCGACCGAAGAAATCGCGTTGGAGGAAAAGACCGCGAGGGCGATGGTTTTGGAAAGTCGTTCGTGGGAGGCTTGGGCGGTCTTGAGCGGGTCACCCACCAGCCAACGCTTCATCAGCATGCCGACATTATCGCATAAATGGCGAGGGATGACGAAAGCTCAGCCCTCAGTCTGAAGGCCTAGAGGCCGGGAGGGCTTCTTGACAGGTCACAGGACCGACCTCTACGATCTGGCCATTTTCACAAGCGCGCTGGTCAGGGAAATCGACCGATGGTGCGTTTGCTCAGGATCTGGTGGACATGTCTGCCCGTTCAACAGAAGGTGTGGGCGGTGCTCGCCTTCCTGCTGTGTCCCTTGCTCGCCGTGCTCACCGCGCACGTCTATCTCGTCGACCTACTCCTCGACACTCAGCATGAACGTCATCAGCTGCTTCTGACGAGAGCTCAAGTCCATGTGCTCCGGCGGCTGGCCATCGACGTGGAAGATGCCTTTCGCGGTTATCTGTTGTCCGGCCAACCAAGATTCCTTGTCCCGATGACCGAGGCTGAAGAAAAATTAGATGACGCCCTTGCCTTAACGAGAGACCTCGTAAAAGATCGCCCCTCCTTATCCAGCGACCTCGGTGGTATCGAACGTCGCCTGCGCGAGCTACTCGTTTCCAAACACCAACTCATCGGAGACTTTGAGGCCGGCCGCAAGGAGGAGGTACTGGAGTACGTGCGTTCCGGCCAGGGTTTGCTCTTGTCGGATGAGCTCCGGCGCGATTTCCGCCTCCTCGAAGACCGAATCGACGATCAGTTGGATCGGTTTAATGAGAATGCGGTCTTTCTTTCCAAGCATACGTTCGTCGGCTTGCTGGCCGCGTTGGGAGGGCTCATCGTCCTGGCCATTCTGACGTCTCGGGTTCTGGCGCGATCCGTGACGCGTCCGTTGAGCCGATTGCA
>CAZZPI010000114.1:0-7374 GCA_964655865.1 uncultured Nitrospiraceae bacterium | reverse complement strand
ACACCGGGATTGAACTACGGCTCCGCTGTCTGATTGATTGATAAGAGGGTGGAGGTACCTGCCACGGCCAGGCCCACGTCGTGGCAGTAAGACGTTGCGTTATCCTCCTGGGCAACGTGCCTTCCACCCCCACCTTGACTGGCTCTTCCAAGTATCATCGCATCAGAGACCCTCCCTTGGCCGAAAAACGCGTTTGCACCCAGTCAAGGAATAATCCGACCGGTTTAACGTCGAGACGGAAGACACCTGCGTCGATTCGTTCCCATCCGTCTGGACTGATATCGGCTTCCCCTCTTTCGGTCGGTTCCCGCCTACCTCTACGGTATTTCAAATTACATTCGCCGGGCATAATGTTTCCTTACCATTTTCAGCGGACTTCGTAGCGTTGAACGTTCGGGTTCGAAACACCATCCGGGAGGGAAGCATGCACAAGCAAATGGGCAAGGTAGGGGCCATCAGGAGAGAGCTCAGCGGAAAAGCATGTCCATTCTGTGGAGGGCGCAAGTATCAACTGGTGCTTCGCTGCAGTGTCACTCCCAACAGCGGCGGCCTCTTCGCGAGATGCAGCCAGTGCCAACGGCCTAAAGCCATCGATGAAGACCTCGGTCGCATTCTCTGGATGTAACGTTGCCGAGCACCACTGCACTTGAAGAGGTGTCGCATGCATCACGTCGTCGCCTCGCAGTCCCGCCGTGCGCAATCCAAGCGAAACCTTAAAACCTTGCAGAAGTTGGCCGCGAGCGGCGTCTTCCGCTCCGCCGACAGTAACCTTCGCCCGATCGTCTCCAACCACAGGCATTCACCGGTACGCGACGCACACCCTTATGAGGCCGAGCACTCCCACCTCTCCCGATCACGGCATACTACGGCGAGTCCAGGTTCATCGTGCGCGCACCCGTTGCTTCATGGAGTCTTTCAACTGATCAGAGAGTTGCCTAAGCGACTGTGGACTGAATTCGCCTCGGGGCCACACAAAGCGTGAGTCCAGCGGGAGTTGGTTGGTCGGTTCGTCTCATCGGAAATTCTTCTAGCCTGCACCTAGAACGCTCGAAAGCTCCCTTGTGCGGTCGCAACGTGTAGGGTAAGATTTGTTGCGCCGTCGTTTGGCTGAACATTCCCGTACGGAACGGAGACCCTTCCCGGATCAGAATTCTCACGCATTGAAGGCTCGTCTTGCGGAGAGGTGGCCGAGTGGCCGAAGGCAACGGTTTGCTAAACCGTCACAGGGCCAAAAGCCCTGTCGCGGGTTCAAATCCCGCCCTCTCCGCCAAACCTCGCTTGCGCGTACCGGTCGCCCTTTTGAGGTTCATCGTGACTGGCGCGACCGGATAGAGTCTTCAACCCACCTGCTTATTATCAAACCTCGCTTGCTCGACACGGAGCGACCCAAGCTTGCTCGACTATGAGGCTCCCTACTGCGCCGAGCGCACGGAAGCTTCACTCCTCGAGTCTCGCCAACGGGGTAGAGACGGGATAGAGGCGTCACCCCACCAGGCTTTCCTGCATAACCAAACCGCACTTCGTGCGTACCGCAGCCTTTTCAGGGCTTTTGGTAATTGAGGCGGGGCATGAACGCCTCCGGTGGGATCGAGTCTGTTCGTGATACCACAACCATCAAACAGACACCAAGTCGTGCGGTAGCCTACACCCCGGGAGCACACTGCTTGTATTTGGCGCCGCCATCCGCTACGGTGCGCGTCGATCATGTCCGATGTACGCGGCTGCACAGGCTCTCCCTGATGGGAGACCGCCGTTTTCTATCACATCTATCCCTGGAGCTTCCAGGACTCCAACGCCGATGGCGTCGGCGACTTGCCCGGCATCCTGTCCCGGCTAAATTATCTGCGGGATGGCACGATGGCCTCGCTGGAGTGGAATGCGATCTTGCTCTTGCCGATCTATCCCTCACCTATGTGGAATTTCGGTTACGACATTGCAGACTACTGCGAAGTGGACCCGCGGTTCAGCACGCTGGCCCACTTCGACGCGCTCGTGCGTCAAGCGCACCGGCGCGGGCTGCGCGTCATCATGGATTTCGTCCTCAACCATACTTCGGGGCGGAGTGGAACAGCAAGTTCCGGGACACGATCCGGCGATACGTCAAGGAAGACGGCGGCCAAGTCGACGAGCTCGCTTATAGGCTGACCGGCAGCAGCGACCCCTATGGCGTGAGCGGCCGCCGGCCGTATGCGAGCATCAATTTCATCACCGCACACGACGGCTTCACGCTCCACAACCTCGTGTCCTACAACGGCAAGCACAACGAGGCCAACGGAGAACAGAACCGGGACGGCACCGACGACAATCTGAGCTGGAGTTGCGGCGTCGAAGGCCCCACGGAGGACCCCACCATAGTCCCCTTGCGGGAGCGCCAGAAACGGAACGTCCTCGCCCTCCTGTTTCTGTCGCAAGGCGTCCCGATGCTATGCGGCGGCAATGAGATCGGGCGTACGCAGCGAGGCAACAACAACGCCTACTGCCAGGACAACGAAATGATCTAGTTCGACCCAGCGGGATCTGCTGGCATACACGCGCACGCTGATCGGATTTCGCAAGCGACACCTCGTTCTGCGACGCCGGCGGTTTTTTCAAGGACGCCGCATTCGCGGGTCGGAGGTAAAAGACATCTCCTGGTTCCGGCCGGATGGGAAGGAAATGACCGATGACGACTGGAACGCGAGCTATGCCAAGTCTCTGGCCTTTCGTCTCGCCGGCGATGCGATCGGCGAGCAGGACGAAAAAGGCAGGCCGATTACAGACTACACTCACGCTGCCGGCCCACAAGCGAGGCCTGCGCAAGCGACCGATCCTGGACACCGCCGCGGCCACCCGCTCGACGACATCGGTTCGTCTGCTCAAGGGGGGAGTCCAGTACGACGTGGAGGCCCGTTCGATCGTCGTCTTGGTACTCCAGGACAAGTGATAAATTGAACAAGCTGGCAGACCCGTCACACGGATCACGCGGCATGGATGGAGTCCTCCGAGTTACAGCCCTTCACCGATATTCATTCGTTCCCCCTTTCTTCGCTCTCCGACCTTGACCGAATCAAGGATGATCGGGTATCGTGCGACTCCTTGAATGATGGTTGTTGACACCTTGGTTGGGAGTCAGGGTTTTCGAGCTTGACTGAAATTTGTAACCTATTGCCATACCACTATTGCCGCAGTAGCCGAGCTGATAGAGCACAGCCCTACAGGGATTTGGCAGGCCATCACATAAGTCGTTGAAATCACGTGCCGAGGTAGCTCAGTTGGCAGAGCACAGCCCTGAAAAGGCTGGTGTCGACAGTTCGATTCTGTCCCTCGGCACCACAAGCCCTTCAAGATCTTTAGAAGTCCCGCTCCAGATCAAGCGATGAGAGGCCGGTCGTTTGAAGGCCTTTTCCGGGTCTTTCTAAGAGATTGTTGCCTGGACGGTTGTCCGAGATTGACCGACGTGGACCACAGGGCCAAACTCTCTGGGTGACTGGCTCTTCGGGTCATATAGCTGGCGTCGCTTTCAGCGGCGGGACGACCTGGCATCATTCCATTTTTTCAGGGTCTCAGCCTCCTTAGTAGGGGAGCGGCCTTATAAGCCGCCTGTTGGAGATCCGAATCCAGTTGCCGGGTCCTCCCTGTAGCTGCTTTCCCGATGCCCCAAGTCCTTGGTAGGAGCGCGACGATTGCACTCTTCGAGCGAGTCCCGGTTATTTCAGGGAATATCCATTTCCCCCGCATACTACATCTCGTGCGTACCGATCACCCCTCTCAGGATTACCGCGTCTGTTGCGACCGGAAAGAACTATCATCCCGAAGGGACCTCCTTCCCGACCCTCGCTCGCGCATACCGGCGGCTGTTCTGAAGTTTGTCGTCTTGACGCCACCCGACAATCCCCACCAAACGATTCCTCCTGCAGATCCCCAAACCGAGTCTGCTCGACCCGAAGTATGCATCGCCGGCCAAGACCGCGAGGTCTTGATAAGCGTCGCACTTGAGTAGTGGACCCATCGCTCACGCATTCACACCTTGAGAACAAGACGGGGAAGCGTTTGCCTGCGGTGTCCTCCCTCATAGCTAACCGCACCAGCACCATCGATTGTGCCTCGCGCGGAGAAATCTTGATTCGACAATGTGGGACAGTCGACCCAGGATATTCCATTGGGCCAGATCCGGCTGTGTCATGATCAAGACCCTTACCCCACTTGACAGCCGCTGATCCTATGAATAGGGTGATTCCCACTGTATATGGCCACGACAGCACCGAAGAAGGTTCTCATCATCGAGGACGAGAAGGAGATTCTGGAACTCGTCAAGCTGTACATCGAGAAGGGGGGGTATCGGGTTGTGACAGCCACGAACGGCACGGAGGGTCTCAAGGCGGTCAAGACTGAACGTCCTGATTTGATCATTCTTGACTTGATGTTGCCCGAGGTGGACGGGCTGGAGGTCTGCAAGCGCATTCGGAACGCGCCGGAAACCGCGACGCTTCCTATCATCATGCTGACGGCTAAGGCCGAAGAGTTCGACACCGTCATCGGCCTTGAACTCGGAGCCGATGATTATGTGACCAAGCCGTTCAGTCCCAAGGCGCTCGTCTCCCGGGTTAAGGCACTGCTTCGTCGTGTGGACCAGAGCCGCGAGGAGGGGCCGGTCCGGCTGGTTTATAGAGAGCTGACCGTGGACGTAGGGAAGCACGAAGCGGCAGTCGACGGCCGAGAAGTCACACTAACGGCCAAGGAATTCGGATTGCTCGAGCATTTCCTCCGTAACCCCGGGCGTGTTCTGACCCGCGACGTGCTGCTGAACGCTGTGTGGGGGTATGATTACTTCGGTACGACTCGAACAGTTGATGTACATGTCCGTCGCCTGAAGCAGAAACTCCCGCTCTTGGACAACGCGATCGTCTCGGTGAAATCGCTCGGGTACAAATTGAAGCCCGTCGAGCCGGCCGACTAGTCGGATCTCTAAATCTCCTCGATCCGCGCGGGGCTTCCCCTATTTCATTTCGTCCTTCTGTACAACTCCCCGATGTGCCGGACCACAAGAAAACCTTAACACCGCCGTAATACCCTACTCCCAAGAATTAACCGTCCTTTCAATCCATATTTACGCGTCTGTTACAGAGACAAGCCAGGCCGGTTGTTGGGGCATCCCCTAATCACGGGAGGGCTAGCCATGGAAGATCTGAGTTCCCAGGCTCAACAGACGCCTAAGCACCTCACAGTCGCACTTGCGAAATCCGAGCACGAGGTCCATGAAGCCCAGCGGCTACGGCACGAGGTGTTCGCGCGCGAATGCGGCGCCCAGCTCACCGCGCCAGAAGTCGGCGTGGATGGGGACGCGTTTGATCCCTACTGTGACCATTTGCTTGTCCGTAATCGGGACACGGGCGAAGTCGTAGGAACCTATCGGATTCTGACCTCGTGGAAAGCTAAGGAGGCAGGACGGTTCTACTCCAAGACCGAATTCGACCTGACCAATCTACGCAATCTGTGCCCCAAGCTTGTAGAAGTCGGACGTTCCTGCATCGATTACCGTCATCGGCAAGGAGCGGTGATCTCGCTTCTCTGGTCGGGGCTTGCCGGGTACATGATCACTCGCGGAGATGAGTACCTCATGGGCTGCGCGTGCATCAGCTTGGCAGAAGGAGAAACCCACGCGACAGACGCGTACCTGAGCCTTAAAACGACATGCCTGAGTCCCGACCACTGGCGCGTGTATCCATTGAGCCCATTCCCTATGAGAGAGAGGCGCTTGGTCGGGGAACCCCCATCCTTCCACCGCTCATCAAGGGCTATGTCCGGTTGGGAGCGTATGTGTGCGGAGAGCCGGCCTGGGATCGACAGTTCAATATGGCTGATCTGCTGATGCTGTTACCGCTCTCGCGAATGAATCGGCGCTATGCAAGGCATTTCCTGGGATACCCATGTCCGGCTCGACCGTCAGCCGCCTAACACAGATAGGGGCGACCGTCCGAATACTGCTGCACCTGTTGCGCGGGGTGTTCTATGTGGGCGTCGCCCTCCCTCACCTACGGCGGGCGGAGCGGGATGGTCTCATCAGCCGATGGTCCTACGTAGGCCTTCAACTTCTGAACATACGCGTGCACGTGCAAGGCGACATCCCGCCTCAGAATGCGACGTCTATCCTCTTCGTGGCGAACCACGTCTCATGGGTGGACATTCTCGCCTTGAGCGCTTTTCGACGAGTCCGATTTGTGGCAAAGGCCGAGGTGAGGCGCTGGCCTATCATAGGATGGTTGGCGGTTCGGACAGGAACGCTGTTCATTCAGCGGAATCGTCCTCGCCAACTGTCTCGACTGGTCCGATCCATGAACCGGGCACTCGAGCGAGGAGACTGCCTGGCGATCTTTCCGGAAGGCACTACAACGGATGGAGGTGGTGTGCTCCCCTTCCATTCCGGGCCGCTGGAAGCCGCGGTCACCAGCGGGGCTCTCGTCTGGCCGGTCGCTTTCCGGTACTCCACCCCTGAAGGGCATCGGTCGGAAAGTGTCGCGTTCGTCGGAAATCAATCGTTAATCCAATCGATCATCCGCGTAGCGTCACAGCCTTCCATTCATCTGCGACTCCACTTCACAACTCCGTTCGAGGCACACGAGAGGACGCGTCAGGTAGTGGCGCAGAAAGCCCGATCCGCGATTCTCACCCACATCGACGATGTGTACCCGTCACTCCTTGCTCACGAGGTGGATGCGGAGAGCTCGGGATGATGGGCCGATGAACCCAACGCCACAGCTTGAATCCGGCCCGCAATTCGTGCATGGTCAACGCCACGGGTTCAATCCTTTCATGCGACTCTTCCTCTTCCAGACACTGGCCCCCGTTCTGTGGGCAAGTCTCCTGCTCGCGACGGCGGCGTGCGTTTCCGCGCGCGTTGACTACTTGGAAGATGCCCTGAGGCAACCCTCGCAGGAGGGGCTGATCCAGAAGTTCGGCTATCCGCAACGCGTGAAACGAGCGTTCGATGGAGCCACAGTCTGGGAATATGAGTTCGTCCAACTGGACGATCGCTGCACCAGGTATATCCTGACCTTCGACGCAGAGGATCACCTGCGCCAGTGGGAACGACAGGACTGCCGTCAGGGGAGCGGGAAAAGGAACGAGCCAGGCTGATCGTTACCTGGGAACAGATCGAGATTGGGGAGGCGCCTCGAACCGGATATCTTCCACGATCCCTGATCGGTTGTAGCGAATCCAGAAGTCCCTCTGTGGCCGGCGCGTACTTGGAGCAGTAGCGACCTCTCGCCGTTCCACTCGGGCGCGGCCAGATATCATCTCCTCACCTCCATCGGTTTTCCTCGAACGGCTCCAATAGCGAGAAGAACCGTTCGGTCCAGTTGCGCCATGAGTGTTGGCGGGCGTAGGCCACACAAT
>CAZZPI010000113.1:0-7411 GCA_964655865.1 uncultured Nitrospiraceae bacterium | reverse complement strand
AAACGAGACCAACTACACGGCGAGAGAGATTCGCGCCTACTGGAAGTTCGGTCTCTATGCCAACGAGGTGACGCAAATCGCGGTGGGGCAAAGATATCGTGAGGTTGAGCTTCAACGGGGCGGAACCCGGCTGCCCTTCAGCGTGGAGCGCTTCCCGACGGTGGACGGCATTCAGGGTGCGGCGATCGCCGGCCATCGTCTCACGTTCCACTATGACACGAGGGACAGCCTGGTATCGCCGACGGACGGCATGCAGGTGACGGCTTACGCTGAACTGAACCACAATATCAGGAACGACAAGCATCCCGTCTTCTCCCGCTACGAGTTCGAGGTTAAGAAGCTCTTCCCCAGTGAATCAAAACGGGCCATTCTCGTCGTCCGCGCCGATCTGCAAGCCACCCTCGGAGATCAAGTTCCGTTCTATGAGCAAAGCTCGTTGGGCGGCCAAAACAACCTTCGCGGCTACGGAGTCGATCGCTTTATCGACAAGCACTTGATTGCGATGAGTGTGGAAGAGCGCATCCATATCATGCGGACGAAAATCGCAGGGGTGAGCGCCGAGTTTGAGATTGCTCCGTTTCTCGATACCGGACAAGTGTTCAATTCTTATCGAAACCTCAGTTTCAAGGACTACAAGATGACGCCAGGGCTGGGCTTCCGCGGCCTCGTGCGGCCGAACGTGGTCGGCCGGATTGATTATGGATACAGTCGTGAGGGCGGGGCCGTGTTCGCGGGCCTCGATTTCCCGTATTGAGGCGTTGCGTGACGGTCGCCCGATTCGTTCGCGCTGTTTGCCTGGCACTGGCTTCGGCCATAGTGTGCGGGGTCAGCATCGCCCGCGCGGCAGCCGAAGGATTCGGACCCCTGCCGGAGAGGAACTTCCAGCCCATTCAATTGCTGGTGCTGGGGATGCCGGGCGATCGAGCGGCGGTGGTGGCAAAAGGGTTGCTGGATATCCGGGTCGAGCTGGCTGAGACCGCCAGTGTCTTCAACGAGCATCCGGGACAGGCCGATGCGGTGATGAAGTTCGAAACACTGCGGTCCGGCCTGTTTTTTCGGTATGGTCTGACGAATCGAGTCGAGCTGGGCGCGGAGGTCCCGGCCCTCTACCGGTATCGAGGGTTTCTTGAGGGACTCATCACGGCGACCGAGCGGGCGACCACGGGTCTCAATCCGCCTCGGGAGGTGCTGAGGAAAACCGGGTACGCCTATGTGGTGACCAAGAATAATCAGTTGTTGTTCCAAGGCTCTCTCGGGTCTGTATGATTGGGAGATCTTTCGCTCTTCACGAAGTACGAGATGCTTTCTCAGACCGCGTCCTTGCCGACGCTCGCACTGAGAGTGGCCGTGAAGCTTCCGACGGGCGACCAGGACCAATTCTTCGGTAGCGGCCATCCGGACGTGGGAGTGGGCTTGGCCGCCGAGAAGACGTTCGCCGAGCGTTGGATCGCCTATGCGAACGTGAACGAAGTCTTCCCGACCGGGAAAATCTCCGGCCTCACCCTCAAGCCCGTCTTCAGCAGCATGGTTGCAATCGAGTATCTCTGGTCGCACGACCTTTCGTTCACCTTGCAGTATGCCTACTACCAAAGTCCGTTCCATGGAACGGGACTCAAGGTGCTCGATGAGGGGGTCGCCGAGGTCGCGGCGGGGTTCAACTACCGGCTTCGACCGAACGTGTTGTGGCAACTGTACGGCGTGGAGAATCTGGATTCCGTCTCTTCCAGCGGCGCGGACTTCACGCTTTCCAGCGTCATCACCTTTCGCTTCAATCCGTAGAAAAAGACGACGATGCAGTCGGGTTGGAATGGCAAAGACTTGACAGATCCCGGGCCGTGTGTGAGACTGAGAGCCGCTTTACGTGAGCCGGTTCCACAGCCGCTTCGCCCGGTGATTCCTGTCCGCTCTGTCCCGTTGATTCAGGGACACACAAATTGTCATCGTGAGGAGGTCGTATGTCGTTGCTGAAGACCATACAGAGTCCCGCTGACTTGAAGCGGATGTCGCCGGCGCAGTTTCCGCGACTGTGTCAGGAAATCCGCGAGCAGATCGTCAGTGTGGTCTCGAACGTCGGTGGGCACCTTGCTTCGAATCTGGGGGTCGTGGAACTGACGGTGGCCCTCCACTATCTGTTGGATACTCCCAAGGACAAGATCGTCTGGGACACGAGCAACCAAGCCTACGCCCACAAGCTCCTGACAGGGCGGCGTGAGCGGTTCCACACCTTGAGGCAATTCGGCGGGCTGAGCGGGTTTTGCAAACGAGAGGAGAGCGTGTACGACACCTTCAACGCAGGACATGCCGGGACCGGCGTCTCCGCGGCCTTCGGCATGGTCGCCGCGCGCGAACAGCTCGGCCTGAAGCATAAGGTCGTCTGCGTGGTCGGCGATGGAGCGATGACCGCGGGTATGACCCTGGAAGGGCTCCACCACGCGGGCGGTCTCGGCAAGGACTTCCACGTCATCCTCAATGACAATCAAATGTCGATTTCCAAGAACGTCGGAGCCATTTCGGCCTACTTGAATCGCACCTTTACCGGAGAGTTCTACGCGAGGGTTCGTGAGGAAACTGGCCACCTTCTCGGGAAGATCCCGCATATCGGCCAGGATATGCAGAAACTGGCGCGTCGGGCCGAGGAGCTCGCCAAGGGGGCGATCCTGCCTGGGCTCCTGTTCGAAGAGCTCGGCTTCAAGTACGTCGGGCCGATCGACGGACACAACTTCGAGCATCTGCTCCCGACCCTGGAGAATGTGCTTCGTCTGAAGGGGCCGGTGCTTCTGCACGTCATCACCAGGAAAGGGCTGGGATACAAGCCGGCGATGGAGAATCCGGTGTGGTTCCATGCCTGCCCGCCGTTCGTACGGGAAACCGGAGTACCGGCGAAGAAGTCTCCGCGTCCGACCTATACCGCATTGGCGGTCGATGGTTTGATCAAGCTGGCCCGTCAGGACAAGCGCATCGTCGCCATCACGGCTGCGATGTGCGAAGGCACCGGGCTCACGGCATTCGAAAAAGAATTTCCCGATCGGCTCTACGATGTGGGGATTGCGGAGCAACATGCCGTCACGTTTGCGGCAGGCCTGGCCGCCCAGGGGATGCGGCCGGTCGTCGCCATGTATTCGACCTTTCTTCAGCGTGCGTATGACCAGGTGGTGCACGATGTGGCTACGCAAAACCTGCCGGTCACCTTCTGCATCGACCGAGGAGGGCTCGTCGCGGAGGACGGTACGACGCACCACGGGGCGTTCGATTACGCCTATCTCCGCCATGTGCCTAATATGGTGGTCATGGCGCCGAAGGATGAGAACGAGCTGCAGCATATGATCAAGACCTGTCTCTCCTACGCCGGGCCGGCCGCGGTGCGGTATCCGCGCGGCGTGAGCCTCGGGGTCAAGATGGACGACACGATGGTCTCGCTCCCGATCGGCAAAGGAGAATCCCTCCGTCAAGGAACGGACGTAGCGATCGTGGCCATCGGGGTCACCGTGTGGCCTGCGGTCAAGGCTGCGGAACAACTGGAACAGGAAGGGCTCTCAACAGCGGTGGTGAACGCCCGGTTTGTCAAGCCTCTCGATGCGGAATTGATCGTCGAGGTCGCACGCAAAGTTCGTTACCTGGTGACGGTCGAAGAAGGGGCCAGGATGGGCGGATTCGGATCGGCGGTGTTGGAGACGCTCTCCGACGCCGGCATCACTCATCTTAAGACCAAGGTCATCGGCCTGCCGGATTGGTACATCGAGCAAGGGCCCCAGGACCTGCTCCGCGAGAAGTACGGACTGACGGCGGAGGGCATCACCGAGACTGTGCGTCTGCTCGTCAAAGCGGGCGAGTCGGTCATGGCGTCGACCGGAACGGGCAATTGTCGTGCCTTCCGCGCTTCGCATGCCCACGGCGACGAGCAGGGGAGCTGAGCGCGAAGTGCGAATTCCGAATGTTGAATCATGAATGATGAATGGAAAAGCTGACTGAGAGAAGTTACTGAGAAACTCCATGCACATCGCGCGACGGAAGACAAGACAGATAAGAGTCGGCAACGTGAAAATCGGTGGAGGGGCCCCCATCGCGGTCCAGTCGATGTGTTCCACCGACACTCGCGACATCCGGGCCACTTCTGAACAGATCCGCCAACTTGAGGCCGTGGGGTGCGAGCTCATCCGCGTGGCCGTGCCGGATATGGAAGCGGCGGCCACGCTTCCCAAACTGAAAGCCTCGATGACGGTGCCTCTGATCGCCGACATCCACTTCGATCACCGACTGGCTCTCAAGGCGGCGGAAGTCGTCGACTGTGTCCGCATCAATCCGGGCAACATCGGGGCTTGGTGGAAGGTCAAAGAAGTCGTCAAAGCTGTCAACGAGCGAGGCATCCCGCTGCGCATCGGCGTCAACGGCGGGTCCTTGGAACGACCGCTCCTGGACAAGTACGGATGGCCCAGTCCGGAAGCCCTGGCGGAGTCGGCGTTGAACGCCGTCCACGCACTCGAGGACGAAGGCTTCACCAATATGAAGGTCTCGCTCAAGGCGTCGGATGTGCACCATGCGGTCGACGCCTACTGGATGTTTGCGATGCAATCCGACTATCCGTTGCACATCGGCATCACCGAGGCGGGGACGGCGATAACCGGTGCGGTGAAGTCGGCGATCGGGCTCGGATGGCTCCTCGCAAATGGAATCGGGGACACGTTACGTGTCTCCCTCGCGGCCGATCCGGTCGAAGAAGTCAAAGTCGGGTTCGAGATTCTCAAGTCGCTCGAGTTGCGCCATCGAGGCATCAACGTCATCGCCTGTCCGACCTGCGGGCGCGTGGAAATCGACGTGGTACGGATGGCCAATGAACTCGAAAAGAGACTCGCGCACATCAAGACTCCGCTGAACGTGTCCGTGCTCGGCTGCGTCGTGAACGGCATCGGCGAGGGGAAAGAAGCCGACATCGGTATCGCCGGCGGCGAAGGCGTGGGGATTCTCTTCAAGAAGGGCAAACTCGTCAGAAAGGTCCCTATGCCGGAGCTGATGGACACACTCCTGCGGGAGGTCGAGATCCTGGCGGAGGAAAAAGAGGCGGAGGACCTCGCCGAATCGGGAGCGGCTCCACGTGAAGGCAGCGGCTGGGAACCGCTCGTTCCACCCACAGATCGACCTTCCACGATCGGCAAAGAGATTCCCGTCCTGTCGAATAAACGATAACTCCTCACGTTGACAGTCATCAGTATTCAGTTGGCAGTTTCGGGAACTGACAACTGAGCACTGAGAACTCTTCGTTTTCACTTTATCGCGTTATTGTGCCCGGCATGCTGGCGCCATTATAATGCGGCGCGGGGCGCCGTACCCAAGTGGCTAAGGGAGCAGTCTGCAAAACTGCGATGCAGCGGTTCGAACCCGCTCGGCGCCTCCAACCCTCGCTTGCGCGACCCGCTCGCTCATCAGCGTTCTATCGGGATTGACGCGAGCGGATGGAGTCGTCAACCACTTTCCTCTTCATGTACCAAACCTCGCTTGCGCGACCCGGAGCGAACCGAGCTTGCTCGATCGGCCGGCTCTTCTTGGTGTTATCGTATCTGTCGCCGCCCGGTAGCGTCCTCAACCCACGCGATTGTCCCCTGCCAAACCTAACCCTGATCCGAAAATAATTTTTCCGGTCCAGCGGGCCAAGCGCGACCGTCGCCGAGAGGAGCGGGGCGCCCACCGCGGGTTTGCGGGGCAGGAAAGCCGGAACTGACCACGCCACTGTGGTCGCAGACCACAGGCACGGGAATTCCGGAAGGGTTCCGCCCGGCAAACCCCGGAAGGGCCGCTCCGGAGGCGGGGAAGCGCGGGTCCTGCTAGACCAAGAATTTCGGATTGGGGTCAGTTACTGCGCTCAATTCGGAGTCGGTTGGTAAGCGGTTTGATGCCGCGTGAGTTCCACGAGGCGATGGCGATGAGCGAGAATGAGCAGCTTTTGCCGACTGGACACATCCAGCTTGCTAAAGATGTTCGTCAGATGGTGGCGCACGGTTGTCTCACTGATACAGAGTTGGTCGGCGATGTCTTTATTCGTCAGGCCCTTTGCAAGCAAGGAAATGACCTCACGTTCTCGAATTGTGAGACTGCTGATCCCTGCCGGCCTTTCGCTTTCCGCTTCCGGACGTGTGGCCTCTCCAGCGGTCGCGTCGGATGCGATCGGGGAGGGCTTGACGCTTCTTTCACCGGGGCACAGGCTCTCAATTGTGGCCAGCAGGACTCCGGGGGGCTGGATATCCAACACGACACCCGATGCGCCGGCACTCAATGCCTGGCGAGCTGAGGCGATGTTATCAAGACCGCTGAGGACGAGGAGTAAAGAATCTGGAACAGCCTCTCGCAGCGTCCGAATAAGATCCAATGCATCCGGAAGGTCAAGGTCCACCAGGACGACGTCCGGTTTGTCGCGACCGATGACTTCAGCAGCATTCATTCTCTCGGAGAGCTCACCGACGATGACCACTTTGTCGCACGATTCGAGAATCTGCCGGAGGCCGACTCTCATCACGTAGCTGCTGCTCGCAATCGACACCTTGATCGGTTCCTCGCTGGTTCCGGAGCTGATCATCGGTCTTATCTTCGAGTTGGTTACTCCCATTCTGCCTTCTCTGCCTCGCGCCTCATGATTTTCGCTGACAGACAGTACGAAACAACTTGGACGACCCCCTTATTAACTTTCCGGTGTGAGTCGGACCCGCGTTTTCCTTCAAAGCTCCTGTCGCGTGGCTTAAGCGAGGCGGATGTTCTCACAAAACTTCATGAACGTTCAACCGGTGTCCCGGCCGTGTTGCTCCGACATGAGTCCTCCGTGAAAATCCCTTCCGGACAATTTGCCGGTATTGGATGTTCTTGATTCAGAAGGAGTATTAGGCTTCTCCCCTATGAAAGAATAGGTCGTCAGTCGACCGAGGCGACCTCCAGGATCCCCCCTAAAGAGGGGGTGACTAGTACTAGATAAAAGGGCCAGTGGAGCCGAGTCGGACGGCATCGAGGCCTGTCTGTCGGCCATCGCCACGGCTCAGAGGGGAGTCACCCACGTCCGCGAAAATCAATTTCCTCATGAAGTGCGCCCGACACGAGACAGTGACGGTATGAACGTCGCAACGCTCGGATGCCGTTCTGACGTATTCCCTTGATCCGGTCTTTACTCGAATTGAAGCTGCCCGTCACGTGCGAGGATGAATGATAGGAACACCCGCTCCAGGAAAGGAGTTTGTGCGACAAGGCGTCTATGCTCGTGCAAGTATTCGGAACGGTATGTTTCCGGCAGGGTGGACGGTATACCTCGAGGCTTCGAGAGCGTCTGCAGGAGTCAACGCGGCAGTATTAGTTAGGGAAGTATACCAGGCATCAGAGCATGGCAGGGCCAGGAGGTGGTTAGAGTGGTGCCGGTCAATTATCGAAGTCGTTTGGA
>CAZZPI010000112.1:0-7452 GCA_964655865.1 uncultured Nitrospiraceae bacterium | reverse complement strand
TCGAGCCCCTAGCCCACATTATTCATGACGGTTCGGTACGAGACCGCCAAGACGCCAAGCGAGACGGGCACGCGGAGCCCCGAGAGGCCGAGGCATACTTGAAACAGTATGTCGAGGCATCGAGGGGCGAGCCTGCCCGCCAGCATGCTTTCGAAGCCGCGTGCTAGCTGGTCGCAGCGGCGTATTGGCGGTTGCAGTAGAAGCGTTCATGAATAATGTGGGCTAGGCCGCTGCCGCCTCGACGGTGAAGATGCACACGCGGTTCTTGCCCGTTTTCTTGGCGGTGTAGACGGCGGCATCCGCCGCAGCAATCAGGTCGGATGGGCATGAAGCGTGAACAGGATAAGTGGCGACGCCAATGCTGCAGGTGAGCGGAAATGATGGAGCGACGAGGGTGGCAAGCTCGGGCAACAACATCAACGTGGTCACGCGGTGGCGTAACCGCTCGGCAACGATCAGCGCCCCGTCGACCGAGGTGTTCGGGAGGATGACGGCGAACTCTTCCCCGCCGTAGCGGGCGCCGATGTCGCTCGGGCGCCCCAGCCGCCGATTACGGACCGCTGGCTCATGGCTGTCGAGCAACCAGCCCATTTCACGGAGTACCTGGTCTCCGGCTGAGTGGCCGTACGTGTCGTTGATGCTTTTGAAGTTGTCCACGTCGAGGAGCAACAGCGAGAGCGGGGTGCTCGCTCGTTGCGCGTCCGAGCAGAGCTTCAGCAGCAGTTCCTGGAAGTGAGAGTGGTTGTAGAGGCCGGTCAGGCCGTCACGGATCGAACTTTCTTTGAGCTGCTGGTTGAGGTGGAACAGCTCTCGAAGCGAGTCTTGGAGTTGATGATTGAGCTTGTCCGTTCGTACCTGCTGTCGCTTCAGCTCGGTGATGTCCGTGATCGTCTCGACCACGTGTGTTCGACCGTCCGCGGCTTCGACCCTCCCCCATTGGACGAGGAGATGGACATTGTCGGGCACGGTCACCTCACTCGTCGTGATCTTCCCCGTCTGGACCGCCTCCGGCATCTTGCAAAAGGAACATGGCGCCGGGCAACCGGCGATCTTCTCATGGCAGGCCAGCCCCGAAATGTCGCCGAACTTTTCCAGGGAACTTTGATTCTGGAAGATCGCTTTGTGAGTGACGGGATCGATCACCGTGATGATGACCGGCTGGGTGTCCAGGAGCTTCTGAGGGTCGTACACAGCAGGTGGCTTAATCTCGCCCGGATTGGCCATTGAGTTCGTTCGTGAGTGCGTGGCTTCCCGTTGGCAGTATTCCAGTGAAGGACCAAGCGGTCAAGGAATTTGCCGGTTCTCAAGCAGGGGAGAAACGGCCACTGCTGTAGGTGGCCGGCGGAAGAAATGATAGAATGCGCCGATCTCATATGGCTCGAACCCAGGCTTCTCCGGCTTTGACGGCGCCTCACGGCCGCGCGAACGGTGTCCGCGAGCTTCCGCAACTCGTTCCCAGCCACGTGTGTCTGCAGTGCGACGTGTGTTGCCGCTTTCCGGAACGGTCGAGTTTCCTCCGGCCGTTCTTCACGGCGGAAGAGATCGCCCGCGCCGTCGCGGCCGGTCTGAACCCGCGCCACTTTCCCGATGCCTCAGGCGGCCAGATCGAGCTCATCCCGCATCCGGCCGGGGAAGGGTTCATCTGTCCCGCCTTCGACCCTGCCACATCGCAGTGTCTCATCTATGCCGACCGTCCCTTCGATTGTCGGCTGTATCCCCTGACCTTGATGTGGGACCGCCATCACGAGCAGGTGCTGCTCGGGTGGGATACCAAATGCCCCTTCTTGCGGGACTCGCTTCCGGCCACGATCCGCGCGCACGCAAAGGAGTTGACGGCCTGGCTTGAAGACGAGACCCACGGGGAGCGGGCCTGGCGATATTCCGGATTGATCGGACCGTTTCAGGAAGAAGTGGTGCCCCTGTGGTCGTTGCCGCGGGCCACGGCCAGGCTCGTGAAGCCGTGGGTGAGCGACGGCTTTCGTCTCTTGACGATGAACGAGCGCGGACGCTTCGAGGACGCCGTCCGGGCGACGCCCTGGATCGATTCGGCCCTGCCCCTCGCCGCCTTTGGGTTTGCCTATCACGCGTGCTGGCTGTCTCTCTTGCCGGCGTGGTGGAAGGAAGAGGCCGGGCTTCTCTATCTGGCTGCCGAGAGTCCGGACGGACTCTTTCTTGCCGTGCCGCCGCTCGGAACCGGAGACATCCGATCGGGGTTCGATCAGGCCTTCGCCCTCATGAGGAAGCACAACGGGGGGTCGGCGGCCACTCGCATCGAGAACGTCCCGGGCTCGCTGGTTACCGGCTGTCGCGCCTGGGGGTACCGCGTGACCCCGAAAGGGTCCGACTACCTGTACCGGACGCAGGATCTGGTCGCGCTGGCTGGCGATGCGTACAAGTCGCAGCGGGCGGCCTGCAATCGGTATGAACGCGAGCACGGTGCTCCGCTCGTTGCCTATCTGGGAAGCGATCGCGAGGCGTGCGCGGCGCTCTTTCGCGAGTGGCGGGCCCAGAAATCCGGTCAGGACCGGGACTCCTTCGGAGCGATGCTGCTGGCAGACGCGGAGAGCGCCCATCGTCGAGCCTTGGATCGACCTGAGGACTTGGGGCTTGAGGGCGCGGTCGTGCGCCTTCACGAGAAGCCACGGGCCTATACGTTCGGATATTGGCTGAACCCGTCCGTGTTCTGCGTACTCTTCGAGGTTGCCGACCGGACGATCCCCGGTTTGGCGCAATATGTGTTTCGTGAATTTTGTCGCCAAGCAGGGGTGCGGGGCGCTACCTTGATCAACACGATGGATGACAGCGGTTTGCCGACGCTCGCTCGATCGAAGCGGGCGTATCATCCGCATCGTGAGCTTCCGAATTTCATCGTGACCGATGTCCGCTGAGTCGATGCCGCCCGAAACTCATCAACCTTCAGAACAACAGCCGTATCGGTGGTTGCCGGGCATCATCACCCTCCTGGCGGTGATCGCCCTAGGGGTCGGGGCGGTTGCGCTCCGTTATGTGGAGAATCGGCTCGTCGCCGTGACCGGACAACAGTTGGAGTTGGCGGCGGTCGAAGTGGCGGATAAGGTGGATCGCCTCATGGTTGAGCGGTACGGCGACATCCTCATGCTCGCGCGCGCCCTCGGCCCTCATGTGTCGAACCTCCATTACCTCGACGAGCATCTCATCTGGACGAAGGAGGCCCATGCGCCGGTGTATCTGTGGCTGGCGGTGGCCGATCCCAAGGGCCGCATCGTGGCGTCGACGAAACCGTCCCTCGTCGGGCAAGCGCGCGGTGACGCCGCCTGGTTCCAGACGGCGAAGAATCATCGAACCGTGTCGGTGGATGACGTCGCGCTGCACGATCCCGAGGATGGAATTGAAACGATCGCGCATTCCGCCCCTATCCTCAGTCCGAAAGGAGAGGTGCTCGGTGTCGTCACGAGCCGGATCAGCATCCGCATGATCGAAGAAATCGTGACCGGGACCATTCAAGCGCTCGAGCGGCGGAAAGGGTTCTATGGCGCGGCGGAATACCAGATGCTCGCGCAAGACGGCAGGGTCATCGTGGACTCGGACCGTGGACGTGCGAATCCCGAGGACACGAGGCCTCGCCACGGATCCGTGGCCGATCATCGCCTTGCCGAGAGGCCCGGGTACGTCGAAGAGATCCATGAGGACCGACAGGTTCCTGTGGTGACCGGGTACGCGCGAACCAAAGGAGCCGGCGAGCTCGGAAGCCCCCGCTGGACCGTTCTAATTCGGGTCGATCGGGACCAGATTCTTCAACCGATTCATCGAGCGCTGTGGCGCATCGGGCTGGTCGGTGCCCTCGTCTGGATCCCGCTCCTGGTCTTTCTCTTCTGGGTTACCCGGCGCTTGCGCACCCAGTATCTACAGGCGCAGCGAGAAAGTGAATGGGCCAGGGCGGCGGAGGCGGCGCTGCTTCAAAGCCGGGAGCGGATCCGCGCCATCGTGGATACCGCCATGGACGGTGTCGTGACGATGGACGCGGAAGGTATCATCACCGAATGGAACGCCCAGGCGTCGCACATTTTCGGCTGGAATCGCGAAGAGGTGCTGGGTCGGTCGCTGGCGGACACGGTGATCCCCGCGCGCGACCGCTCGGCGCATCTGCGGGGCTTGCAGGAATTTCTTCAGACGGGTCACGGTCCGATCCTCAATCGCCGCATCGAGATCATGGCTTTGCATCGAAACGGCTACGAGTTCCCGGTCGAGATCGCGGTGTCGCCGGTTCGGGTCGGAGAGGCGTATTTCTTCAGCGCCTTCGTGCGCGATATCACGGATCGCCGACGCAGCGAGGCCCGGCTGGCGGCGCAGTACGCCGTGAGCCATATGCTCGCCCAATCGCGGAGCTTGGAGGAGGCGCTGCCGAAAGTCTTGCAGGCGATCGGCACGAACCTGGATTGGGATCTCGGGATTTTCTGGCGCGTCGATCGTCAGGCGAATGTGCTGCGCTGCTTAACGGTGTGGCAAGCAGCGTCTGTGAAAGCGGACGAGTTCATCGAGGTGACGTGGCGGCAGACGTTTGCGTCCGGAGAGGGGTTGCCGGGCAGAGTGTGGGCTGGCGGCGAGGCCTTGTGGACGAGGGACGTCGTCGGCGACGCGACGTTCCTGCGGGCAGATGCGGCGGCGAAGGCCGAGTTGCCCAGCGCCTTCGGGTTTGCCGTGCGTGTGGGCGGGGAGGTCGAGGGGGTCATCGAACTCTATAGCTCCAGACCGCAGGAACCGGACGAAGAGCTGCTGAAGATGGCCGCGGATATGGGTCTGAAAATCGGCCAGTTCGCAGAGCGGGCCAGGGCTGAGGAGGCCCTGCAGCAGACTGAAGCGCAGCTCCGACAGTCCCAGAAGATGGAAGCTGTAGGTCGTCTGGCCGGCGGTGTCGCGCACGACTTCAACAACCTGTTGACCGTGATCCGAGGGTACAGCGAGCTGATGCTGTACCGGTTAGGGGAACACGAGCCGCTTCGCAAGGAAATCGAAGAAGTCAAGAAGGCCGCGGATCGAGCGGCGTCGCTCACGGGACAATTGCTGGCGTTCAGCCGACGGCAGTTTGTCGCGCCGAAAGTCGTCGATCTCAATGCGGTGGTCCATAACATGGAGGGAATGCTACGGCGGCTGATCGGGGAGGATGTGATCGAGCTCTCCACCGTGTTGGACCCGAACGTCGGCCAGATCCGGGCCGATCCCAGTCAGATCGAACAGGTCATCATGAACCTGGCGGTCAATGCGCGGGACGCCATGCCGAGCGGCGGAACGCTGACCATTGAAACGGGCCGCGTGGAGGTGCATCGCCGGATTCCTGGTCGGGTCGGACCAGTCGAACCGGGCTCCTACGTCCTCTTGCTCGTGCGGGATACCGGACATGGCATGGATGAGGAGACGCAATCGCACCTGTTCGAGCCCTTTTTCACCACAAAGGAAAAGGGGAAGGGCACGGGCCTCGGATTGTCGACGGTCTACGGGATCGTCCGTCAGAGCGGCGGCTCGATCATTGTAGAGAGCAAACCCGGCCGGGGTTCGACCTTCAAGATCTATTTTCCCCACCTCGTGGAGGTGGCCGGCGCGATCGAGGGGGCGAGCGGCGGGCCGGAGCACGTGCGCGGGAAAGAAACGGTACTCGTGGTGGAAGATGAACCGGGCGTGCGCACCCTCGTCCATGAGACGCTCAAGCTACACGGTTACCATGTGCTCGAAGCGCGGCACGGAATCGAGGCCCTGCTGACCGGCGCCAGACATCCCGGACCGATCCATCTGCTGTTGACCGATGTCGTGATGCCGCAAATGAGCGGTCCGGAAGTGGCGGAGAAGCTCTCTCCCGCGAGGCCGGAGATGAGAGTGCTGTATATGTCCGGCTACCCGGATCACCCGGTCTTCGCGCAGAGCCGCGTCAAAACGAATACAGCGTTCCTACAGAAACCCTTCACGCCCAACACGCTCGTGCGGAAAGTGCGCGAGGTGCTGGACGCCGTTCCCAAGGTCGCGTGACCGCCGCTTCGGCGCCGCTGGCTCCCCGCATTGCTCTTCTCAACCTGGCCCGCTTGGCTTGATCTTGACCGATGTTTCCGTTTATCGTGACGCTACGAAAAAAGCAAACAGCTCATAGCTGGCAGGTAACAGCTTTGAGCTACTCGCTATTAGCTATTCGCTACCTGCTGCAGCATGTTCATGCCAGTGGGGTGCACTCAATCGAAGAGGTGATGAAAGGTCACGAGCAGGACATCGAGCGGTACCGCATCAAGGAAGAGCCGTTCTATGCGGAAGTGCGCGGCGAAGTGGGGCTCTTTACGATTGCGGCCAAGAACCGGATGCCGGTAATGCTGAAGGGCCCGACCGGCTGCGGCAAGACCCGTTTCGTCCAATACATGGCCTACCGGTTGGGGCGGCCACTGATCACCGTGGCGTGCCATGAGGATCTCACCGCTTCGGACCTCGTCGGTCGCTATCTCCTCAAAGGCCAGGAGACTGTCTGGATCGACGGGCCTCTAACGCTCGGGGTCAAACACGGCGCCATCGTGTACCTGGACGAGATCGTCGAGGCGCGAAAAGACACGACCGTCATCATCCACCCCTTGAGCGACGACCGGCGGCTCCTGCCGATCGAGAAGAAAGGGCAACTCATCGAGGCGGTGGACGACTTCATGCTGGTCATCTCTTATAACCCCGGCTATCAAAGCGTGCTGAAGGACTTGAAGCAGAGCACGAAGCAACGCTTCATGGCGATCGAGTTCGGCTATCCGACGCCCGGCGTCGAACTACGCGTGGTGGAACGGGAAGCGGGAGTCGACAAAGAGGTGGCGCTGAAACTGGTGAAGCTCGGGGAAAAGGTTCGAAACCTCAAGAACCACGGCCTCGAAGAAGGTGTCAGCACGCGCCTGCTCATTTACGCCGGCACGTTGATCAAGCAGGGAGTCCCGCCGGATCGCGCCTGCGAAGTGGCTGTGTCCCGACCCATCACCGATGATCCCGACATGCATCGGAGCATTCAGGAACTGGTGAAAGCGATTTTCTAAGTTTGGGGAGCGGCCTGGACCGGCCCCTTGCTCCCGAAGCCCGCACCTTCAGAAAGGTGCTCGCTTGACGGCCGCAGTGGGGCCGGTCCAGACCGCTCCCCAACCGATGATGGGTGAGGCAAGAAGAACTCCTCCTTTGTCGCAATACCATTGTTACACCCAACCTCGTCATAGATGAAGCCCGCGGCTGTCCAGGATGCGCCGGAGGGAGCCGTCTTGACGATTCACGTTCAACCGAAGGCATCCCGCACCGAGTACGTGGGCGTGCACGGAGGCGCGCTGAAATTTCGCGTTGCGGCGCCGCCGGTCGGCGGCGCCGCGAACGAGGCGCTGGCAGAATTTTTGGCTGAGCAGTGCGGCATCCCAAAGTCGGCGATCGAGATGCGCGCCGGGGCGGCCAGACGTCACAAACGCGTGCTGTTGAGAGGAG